>JAYEOU010000019.1:0-24871 GCA_034723335.1 Patescibacteria group bacterium | reverse complement strand
CTACTCTGTCTTTCTTCAATATTAAATCAGTTACATCATTGATTAGATAAATGAATTTTTTAATCTTAAATTTCATAATTTTTATAATGAAAAATACGTAAAAATTTTTTTATCATTCCCGCTTCTCTCTGTCATTCCCACTTCTCTCTGTCATTCCTGCGAAAGCGGGAATCCAGTGGACATCCAGAGTTTTCTGGATTCCTGTTTTCGCAGGAATGACAAGGGGAAGGCAGGAATGACATTATGGAATGTGAAAATGATATTATAAAAGTTAAAATATTCAAGTCAAAATTTATTATGTAATTAATTATGAATTTCTTACATTCTTACTTTATCACTAATGCTTTTCTTTATTAATGCTGTTAAACTTTTCTAAGAATATTTCGGTTGCTTTTTTTCTTTTAAGATGGATTGCGCCGATTAGATTTGCGCTATCAACCCACTTCCAATCAGAATGATCCCAAAAATTAATTTTAATATCTTGATCTCCGCCTGTAAATTCAGCGATAAATAAACCTTGCTTCTGACCCTTGTATCCTATATGCCTTTTTGTTTTATATTTTCCAACCTCTTTATTAAATTTATATTTCCATAAATTATTAAAACAAGTTATTGGCTTAAATTTATCGCAATCAATTTCCTCGCTCAGCTCTCTTGCGCCAGCAGCCATTAAATCCTCTCCGTCTGTTCCGCCTTGCGGCAATTGCCAGTGTCCTGGCTCATCTTTTCTTTCGGCCAATAAAATTTTATATTTAATTTCTTTTGCGTCATTTAAATTATCGCTAATCACTTTCTTATAAAGCAGGCAGGCGACATTAGGCCGATATAAAAATGGACAAATAAACCGCCATTTAAAAAATTTCCAAGGAAAAACTATCACAGCGTTATAAATTCTTTTCCAGCGCCACGGCTGTTTAAGCAAGCGCCAAAGCCATTCCATCCCTAAAACACGCAAAAATTTTGGCGCCCGCCTAATCTTCCCGGTTAAAAAATCAAATGCCCCGCCTACTCCAATCGCTAATTTCACAGAAGGCAATTTTGGCAAATTATGATAAATCCATTTTTCTTGCCAAGGAGCGCCAAATGTACAAAATAAAACATCCGGCGAATATTCTTTTAAATTTCCAATTTCCAATTTCCAATTTCCAATTTTTCTATCAACATCCGCAACAAAAAAATTCTTAATTTCATATTGTTCTCTTAAAACCTTTTCAATATTTTTCTTCTTAGATAATCCATCCTTCCAATTCACCACCGCAATTTTCTGCCGTCTGCCTGCCCCGCTTGAGCGGAGCGACATTGCGGGGCCGTCTGCCTGCCCTGCTTGAGCGGAGCGACATTGCGGGGCCGTCTGCCGTCTAATTACATCTTTTACCAAATCCACGCCAGCATATCTATGTATATTTTTACCCATTGCCCAAGCCGCAAATTTTAATCCAACCCCGTCCGGCACGGCTAAATCGGCTTTGTTTAAAATATAAAAAAATTCTTCGTCCTTGCCTGCCTGCAATAAAAATTCAGGATTTGGCGTAACTATTTGATGCTGTCCGCTTGCCTCGCCGCCCGCTTCGCTACGAGGCGAACGAGATGAGCGAAATGAGCGAGATGAAAATTTAGACGGGCCATCAGATAAAAATTGTTCTATTTTTTTAAGGACTTGTTGTCTGCGTAATGTTGATATGTTGACGCCTAATATATTTATTGTTGTGTTCCATGTTTCTTGTTTCATGTTATATAACTTTATAATTTATAACTTACCACCTCTCTATGCTCCGCGCCAGCTGGTTTTAATTCAGATTCCATCAGCTCAAAAGTATTTACAGAAAACTCAGAAGCAACAACCGTATAATCCATTATTTTAAAATTACATTTTTCTTTAACACGCCCCAAAGTAAGATGCGGTTTCCAAGTACGTTGATCAACTGCGATTCTCAGTTGAATTAATTTTTTTCCAAGCAATTCTTGTAATTTAAAAATTGATTTGCTATCAATTTGCCTGCATTCTAAAAATATTACTCTGGGATTAGTCAGACTGGGAAAAGCATTAATTTTACTTAATTCAAATTTAAGTCGGCCAAATTTGCCCTGAAAACATTGCATTGCTAATTTGATTTGTTTTTCTGTATTGGCATCAATATAACCTAAAAAATGCAAAGTTAAATGCATATTATTTGAATCAACCCATTTTATATTTGTTTCTTTGTTTTGTTTTGCTAATCTTTTTATTAAATCAAATATTTTATCTTTAATATTCTGCGGTAAATTTAAAGCAATGAAAAGCCGTTTTTTGTTTTGTTCTTGCATATTTCAATTATACTTGAAATTATTTGTTTTAGCAATAATTATTAGATAGCAGAAAACAGATATTTATAGATACTTATCTGATATTAATTATCTAAAAAATGCCTTTCCTTTTTGTTTAATTTTTGCTACATTATTAGTATAGCGCTAATCTGTAATCCGCCAGCTGGCCCCGCCGCTCGCGAGCAGCGGGGCTGGCGGATTACAGATTAGCATCACACTTATGCATAAAGCAAAATTTTATAAAAAATTAAGCGGCAACATTATCCAATGCCAGCTTTGCAATCATTTTTGCGCTATTAAAGACGGTGATGTTGGAATATGCGGGACGAGAAAAAATGTTAACGGCAAATTATATTCCTTAGTCTACGGCTACCCAATAGCGGCAAACATTGATCCGATTGAAAAAAAGCCGTTATTTCATTTCCAGCCAGGCAGTCTTTCTTATTCGCTCGGCACGCTTGGCTGCAATTTTAGATGCGTTAATTGCCAAAATTGGGACATTAGCCAAGCTGCTAATATTGAGAATAAAACAAAAAGTATGGACTTTATTGAACCGAAAAAAATCATTGAGGAAGCAATCGGCGATAATTGCAAATCAATCGCCTATACTTATACTGAACCGACAATTTTTACTGAATATGCTTTGGATATTATGAAATTGGCGCGGCAATATAATTTAAAAAATGTCTGGGTTAGCAATGGTTTTATGAGCCAGCAATGTTTAGACGCCATACTCCCCTATCTTGACGCTATTAATATTGACTTAAAATCAATGGACAATGATTTTTATAAAAATAATTGCAATGCGCGGGTTAAGCCGGTGCTGGATAATTTAAAAACCATTAAACAAGCCGGCGCGCATCTTGAAGTAACAACCTTAATCATTCCTACTTTGTCTGATAACGCGGAAATGTTAAAACAAATAGCGGAATTTATTGCTGTAGAACTAGATGTTGATGTGCCATGGCATTTGTCTAAATTTTCGGCGGCCATTTCTTGGAAATTAAAAAACTTGCCTGATACATGCGATAGCTTAATTTACCAAGCTTATGAAATCGGCAAACAAGCCGGCCTTAAATATATTTATGTCGGCAATATTCCCGGGGATCAAAAAGAAAACACTTATTGTCCTAAATGCGGGGAGTTAGCAATCAGGAGAATGGGTTATTATATTAAGAGATTAGATAATAAAGGCAGATGCGCCCATTGTGGCAAGATTTTGGATATTGTGGAGTAAACCCCGTTAAATATGTGTCGCCTGTCGGTGGCCTTAAACCACCGACTGCGACTAATTTACTACCGCCGATTTCATCAACGGCTTTATTTAACGGGGTAAAGCGGAAAACAGAAGCAAGCAGCAAAAAATTTGTTGCGCAATTTGGCGCAAAATGCATGATTTATGCATCAAAAACTCCATAGCATAAAAAGGCGCATAAAAAGGCGCTCTTGACTTATTTTTCCCACTATACTATATTAAAATTAGCACTCATTCAATGAGAGTGCTAATTAATAATTTAAATTAAAATTCATTTTGCATTTTGCACTTTGAATTTTGCATTTTTTAATATGTTAGACAAATTCACACATAAATCCCAAGAAGCGATTATAAACGCGCAAATTTTGGCCCAGGACCATGGCCAGCAATACATAGAGGCCTTGCATGTCCTAATTTCGCTGTTGCGGCAAACCGAAAGTTTGATTAAGCCAATTCTGGAAAAGCTAAAAATAGATCCTAAATTTATAGAAAAAAAAGTTATGGAGGAAATTGAAAAACTGCCCAAAGCGTCAATCGCTTCCAATGTATCCACTGTGCAAGGCACGTCCGAGGTGGCTATGATTTTGGAGCGTTCTAAAAAAGAGGCCTTTAAACTAAGCGATGAATATATTTCCGCCGAGCATTTGCTTTTGGCTTTAATCGGCATTAAGTCAAAGGCGCAGGAAATTTTAATATTGTCTGGAGTAGAATATGACGAGGTTCTAAAAATATTATCCCAATTGCGCGGAACGCAAAAAGTTGACACCCCGTCGCCGGAAGCAAAATTCCAGGTCTTAGAAAAATACGCTTTAAACTTAACGGAAATGGCAAAATTAGAAAAATTAGACCCGGTAATCGGCCGCGATAATGAAATCAGGCGCATAATGCAAATTTTGTCTAGGCGCACTAAAAATAATCCTGTTTTAATCGGTGAAGCAGGCACCGGAAAAACCGCTATTGTAGAAGGTTTGGCGCAAAGAATTATTGCAGGCGATGTTCCTGAAAGTTTAAAAAAGAAAGAACTAATCTCGCTTGATATCGGCTCTTTAGTGGCTGGGGCAAAATTCCGCGGAGAATTTGAAGATCGGCTTAAAGCCGTGCTTAAAGAAATTAAAGCCAAAGCCGGCAATATTATTTTATTTATTGACGAACTGCACACTATAGTCGGCGCTGGCGCGGCTGAAGGGTCAATAGATGCTTCCAATATGCTTAAACCTGCCTTGGCCAGAGGAGAATTAAGGGCTGTTGGCGCCACTACCACTAAAGAATATCAAAAATATATTGAACGAGACGCGGCATTAGAACGCCGTTTTCAGCCGATTTATGTGTCTGAACCGTCTATTGAAGATACTATTGCCATATTGCGCGGCATTAAAGAAAAATATGAAATTCATCATGGAGTGCGCATCACCGATGATGCCATAATTTCAGCCGCAAAATTATCTGCCCGTTATATTACAGACAGATTCTTGCCGGACAAGGCGGTTGACTTAGTTGATGAAGCTGCTTCAGCTTTGCGCATGGAAATTGATTCTATGCCTGAAGAATTAGACGAATTAAAAAGAAAAATTAAACGGCTGGAAATTGCCAAAGCAGGCCTGATTAAAGATAAAAAATCCGCAGGCAAATTAAAAAACATTAACAAACAATTGGCCCAGTTTAACGAAAAAGCCAATCAGTTTGAATTGCATTGGAATAATGAAAAAGAAATTATTTCTAAAATTAGGGGCGCTAAAAAGCAAATTGACGAGCTTAAAGCCAAGGCGGAAATTACCGAACGCAAAGGCGATGACTTAACTTTGGTGGCTGAAATCCGTTACTCTAAAATACCTCAATTAGAAAAAGAGATTAAAAAACAGCAGGTTGAATTAGTTAAAATCCAAAAAGCCGGCCAACGTATTTTAAAAGAAGAAATTGATGAAGAAGATATTGCTAAAGTGGTAGCGCGCTGGACAGGCATCCCGGTTTCTAAAATGCTTGAATCTGAAACTAAAAAATTAGCTAAAACAGAAGATGAGCTTAAAAAAAGAGTTAAAGGCCAAAAACAAGCCATTAAGGCCGTGTCTAACGCTATCAGGCGCTCCCGCGCCGGCATTAGCGAGGAAAAAAAGCCAATCGGCTCATTTCTTTTTGTGGGTCCGACCGGAGTTGGAAAAACCGAATTAGCCAAGGCATTGGCTGAATTTATTTTTAATGACGAAGCGGCTTTAGTTAGATTGGATATGAGTGAATTCATGGAAAAGCATAGCGTATCTAAAATTATCGGTTCGCCGCCGGGTTATGTCGGTTTTGAAGAAGGAGGCCAGTTAACGGAAAAAATCCGGCGCCGGCCCTACAGCGTGGTTTTATTTGATGAAATTGAAAAAGCCCATCCGGAAGTATTTAATATTCTCCTGCAAGTCCTTGATGACGGCAGATTAACTGATTCTAGGGGGCGGATAGTTAATTTTAAAAATACAATTATTGTTATGACCTCTAATCTGGGCAATGAAATTATAAAGCATTATTCAATAGGTTTTTCCGATGGTAGCGACGAAAAAGAAGCTATAGGCATGCGGGAGCAGGAAATGAAAGAAAAAATTGACCAAATTTTAAAAGAGCATTTTAAGCTGGAATTTTTAAACCGCATTGATGAAATTGTCTTATTTAAGAGTTTGGATAAAAAAGTTTTAGCCAAAATTGTTGATTTGGAATTAATTAAAGTGCAAGCCAGATTAAAAAATAAAGATATTACCATAAAAATTGCCAGCAAGGTTAAAAAGATATTAGCGGAAAAGGGCTATGATATTACATTTGGCGCGCGGCCATTAAAACGGATTATTCAAAATATGATTTTAGATGAATTGGCTTTGGATATTATTGAAGGAAAAGTTAAAGAAGGCGACAAGATTATAATTGATCTGGGGGTTAAGGACCGCGTGATGATGAGAGTGAGATAAAATTATAGGATAGCCATCAGGAGGCGAGTAAATGTTTGCTCGCCTCCTTATGGTGTCTTCTCCGCTCCGCTACGAAAACGATTTATTTAAAAATTAACGCTAATCTGCTATAATATAGATAGTTAATCCTAATACTATTAAATATGGCAAAAATTAAGGATATTCCAAAAATTGACAGACCGAGAGAGAAATTTTTAGCAAAAGGTCCTGACGCGCTTTCTAAAAGCGAACTTTTGGCTATTCTCATTGGAAGCGGCATAAAAGGAAAAAATGTCAAGCAACTTTCCAAACAAATTATTAAAAAATACAGCAGTAATTTTTTAGATTTAACTGTTGACGACTTGCTTGCAATTTCAGGAATTGGCGATGCTAAAGCGTTGCAAATTATATCATCGCTTTCTTTGGTGAAAAGATTTTACGACGAAAAAAAACCGCAAGAAAATTTAATTTTGACCGCAAAAGATGCAATTGCCTTAAATTCCGACCTAAAAGAAAAGAAAAAGGAATATTTGGTTTGTCTTTATCTAAACGCAAGAAATACTCTATTAAAAAAGGAAATAATATCAATCGGCACGCTTGATAAAAGTTTAATACACCCCAGAGAAATTTTCGGACCAGCAGTAGAATTGCGATCGGCCGGCATTATATTGCTTCACAACCACCCTTCTGGCGACCCCGCGCCAAGCAAGCAAGACAAAGAAGTTTTTAATAAAATCATTGAAGCAGGGAATATAATGGGCGTGAATGTTCTTGATTTTATTATTATAGGAGATGAAAAAAACTACAGTTTTTTTGAATATTTGCAGGGAAAAAATAAACAAGATTTTTATATTTCTGACGGGGTGCAATTTTCACTTCTTGATTTATTGATAGACAAAAAAATAGAATACAACAACCATAGGGCAGGGACAGCAAATAAAATAAAAATTTTAGACTTGTTCGCAGGGATAGGCGGTATAAAAATTGGTTTTGAAAAAGCCGGCTTTGAATGCGTTTTTTCAAATGACTTTGATAAGGATTGTAAAATTACTTATGATTTAAATTTTTCCGGCGATCAAAAATCTTTAGCCCTTGGTGACATTTCCAAAATTTCATCAAATATAATTCCCGACTTCGATGTTTTAATAGGAGGATTCCCTTGCCAGCCTTTTTCAATCGCTGGATACCGAAAGGGGTTTTCAGACGACGGCAGAGGTAATTTATTTTTTGAGATCATAAGAATATTAAAAGACAAAAAGCCAAAGACTTTTCTGCTTGAGAATGTAAAAAATCTTAAAACGCACGATAACGGCAGGACAATTAAAATTATTTACAGCGAACTGCAAAAACTCGGCTATCATGTCGCTGATAAAGTGCTGAATACTATGGAATACGGCAACATACCGCAAAACAGGGAGCGTATTTACATTGTCGGATTTTTAGAACAAGGAGCATTTAATAATTTTTCTTTCCCTGATAAAATTCCTCTTAAAAAAACTATTAACGATTGCCTTGAAAAAAATGTTGACGAAAAATATTATTATAACAACAAATCTCTTTTTGCAAAATTAAAAAAAGAAATTATTAAAAAAAATACTGTGTATCAATGGAGGCGGCAATATGTGAGGGAAAATAAAAATTGCGTATGCCCGACTTTAACGGCAAACATGGGAATGGGCGGACATAATGTGCCGATAATAGTTGACGATAAAGGAATACGCAAATTAACACCGCGAGAATGCGCTAATTTCCAAGGATTCCCCAAAGATTTTAAATTACCGAATATTGCAGATTCTAATCTTTATAAGCAATTCGGCAATTCTGTTTCTATCCCAGTGATTGAGCGAGTCGCCGTAAATATTAAAAAAGCATTATCTTAAAAATATGACTTTCTTTTCCAGCCAACCAAAACAACAGCAAACTGAATACAAAAAATTTCTTAAAGTAGCTGGTTGCTTGTCTAATTTATTTTCAGATTCGCCTGTTCCGTATTTATATTATAGGATCGCAGAAAAAATTTTTTGCAGGTCTTTTCATGCTGAAGATTTATCAAGAAGCGATGTTTCTGCAGACGCTAAAAAAAACCAGCTCGGAATCGGTCTAAAAACATTTTTAGCCGGAAATTCAAGGACATATCAAAAAATCGCGGAATTTAACCGCGATAAATCTTTGTATAAAAATTTAGGTACCGAAAAACTTGTTTTAAAAATAGCTGAATTAAGAAATGCAAGAATAGATTTCACGGAAAAAGCCCACGGATTGGAAAATTCTATCTACCATTGCGTATTAAGAGATAAAGGCAAATTTTTAATTTTTGAAGAGCCGATGCATAAAATAGAAATTAAAAAAATTAAAAACATAAAAAAGAACACAGGATCAATATCGTTTCAAGACAGCAAAAATGATTATTCATTTTTAACCTCAAAAAGTACATTGACGAAAAGGTTTGTTACGGAATCAGTGTTACGCAAACTTGATATTGAAATTTTAGAAGATCCGCTTGCTGAACTTGAAAAATTGCTGAATATCAAAGGTCTTGAATTTGAAAGAGGAGTTAAAATAAAACAAACTGCATTTTTACCTCTTTACGGCAGGAAACAAACAGTTTTTGAAAAAAGCGGACTCAATCAATGGAATGCAAGAGGAAAAAAAAGAGATATGAGTGAAGTTTATATACCGATACCGGCAAAAATTCATCATAATTTTCCTAAATTTTTTCCAGACAGGAATACTCCTTTTACATTAAAACTGCCTGACGGCAGGCAAATGCAATCAAAAGTTTGCCAAGACAACGGCAAAGCTTTGATGTCATATTCAAACAAAGAACTCGGGCAATGGATTTTACGGGATGTTTTGGGCTTGAAAGAGGGCGAGTTGCTTACTTACAAAAAATTGCAAACAGTAGGAATTGATTCCGTCAGAATTGATAAAATCTCCGACGATCAGTTTGAAATTAATTTTTCTGCGACAGGCAGTTATGATAATTTCAAAGAAAATTTTAATTCGTAAATCATGGATGTATTTTCAAAGAAAAAAAGAAGCGAAATAATGTCCAAAATCAGAAGCAAGGATACAAAAATTGAAATTTTAGTTTTTCGTGAATTACGAAAACGAGGTATTTATTTTCAAAAACATTACAAGCGAGCAATTGGAAATCCTGATATTGCTCTCCCGAGGAAAAAGAAAGCAATTTTTATAGATGGAGATTTTTGGCACGGATACCAGTTTTCAAAATTTAAAAAACGATTGCCGAAAAAATATTGGCTAGCAAAAATTGAAAAAAATATAAAAAGGGATAAAATCAATAGAGCAAAATTGAAAAAAGACGGATGGGATGTTTTGAGAATCTGGGAACACGAAATAATCAAGGGCAAGATGAAAACAATTGAACAAATAATTATTTTTTTAAATAAATAATTATTATATGAAGGCGAGGTTTGCAAACCTCGCCTTCATATATTTTTTGTTTTTTCATGACACTTTTACGGCAGATATTCCAATGGATTAACAGGAATACCATTAAGCCGCACTTCAAAATGCAAATGAGGACCAGTTGTTAATCGTCCTGCTCCATGCGTGCCTGGCAGTCCTCCTGTCAGCCCGATTGTCTGGCCCTGAACAATATATTCGTCTTCAGATACATAAATTTTTAACACATGGCCGTAAACAGTGGCTAAACCATCGCCGTGCACAATCATAATGTAGCTATACCCCTTGCCAGCGTCTTTGGCCCGCGCCACATAGCCGGAAGCCGCGGCTTTAATCGTTGTTCCCTGCGCCGCCCTAACATCAACGCCCGGGTGTTCAAAAATATATCTAAATGGATATTCCGGATCATGAAAATAAGCCGTGATTACATTTTTTGTTACAGGCCAAATTATGCCCGCGTCATTAAATTCTAATTTTCCGCCCTGCATTTCAGTAATTTTAGCCCGGACCATTTTTTCTAAACTGACAATTTCAGCCGCGGCTTGGGCTTGCTCTTGCCTGGCTCGGCTTAATAATCTTTGATATTCTTTTTCTGAAGAGCGGGTCTGATCTAAAATAAAAGTTTTATTGCCTTTTTCATTAATTAAAAGCGTTTTTTTGTCTCGCATGTCCTGTTTTAAATCTTCAAATTCTTGTTTTTGTTCAGCTAAAGCGATTTTTTGATTATTTAACTGTTTTTTATGTTGTTTAAGCGCGTTTAAGCTACGCCCTATTTCGCCATTAATATCTTCAAGATATTTGATTTGGCTGATAAATTCAGTAAAAGAATTATTAAGCAGCATAATTTCTAAGGATGTCTTACTATCTTCTTTGTGCATTAAGTTAAGCGTTGCTGATAAATGGCTTTTTTCTTTAATGATTTGCTTATCCTGATCCGCGATTTCTATATTTACTTTTTTTATTTCTAAACTAACGCGGTCCATGTCAACTTCAACATTTTCTATGTCTAACAATGTTTTAGCAACGCGGTTTTCCAAAATAGCCAGCTGATTATTCAAATTTGCCTTTTCAGCCTGCTTTTGCCTTATAGTTTTCTGATAAATTTTTTGCCGTCTTTGTATCTCTTCTGTTTTATTTTTTTTGTCCTGAATTTCTTTATTTAGTTGCTTAATTTCAGTATTCACGGCAGAACTGCTTGCATCACTCCCCTCCTGCCCCAAAGCAAAAACAGGAGCATTAAAAACAATGCATAGGAATAGAACTAAAATAATTGATTTTGCTGTTTTTATCATAATTGCTACGAATTATTTATTTATAAATATTGCGGGATTGAAACAAATTTTGAATTTTGTCCGCTCCGCCGGCTGGCCCCGCCGCTCGCGAGCAGCGGGGCTGGCGGACTGGCGGATTGAAATAAATTATAATTTTCGTTAGTGTTATTTAGTATTACGTGTTACGTGTTACATGTTACGTGTTATGCATTATGCGTTCCACGTTATGCGTTACGCGTTGAGCGAGCCATTATTTCCGCTTCAATGACATTCCTATCCTGCCCATATTTTAATCTGCTTAAAGATTTAATTTTATTTGCCGTTTCAATTCGTTGAATACCTGGCAAAGGCCAGATTGTCTGCATTGAAAAAGGCCTGCTGGCAGTGTTGTCAATCAACAATTTTACATAAGCCGTATATTTCTCAATATTAATTAAATCATATTGGTTAAAAATCGGCTCAAATTCTTTTTCCATTACCTGCGCGTCTTCCGAGCCGACTTTAAACAATATCCATGTTCCCACATTGCCAAACACCGCGTCTTTGATGGATGTATCTTGCGCTTTTACCAATTGCCCTAAATACTGATGGGCAATAATTAAATTAAGATTATATTTTCTGGCTTCAGATAAAATTGAGCAAATTGAATCAGTGGTAAAATTTTGAAATTCATCAATGTATAAATAAAAATCTTTCCTCTGCTCTCGCGGCATATCAGTTCGCGATAAAGCCGCTATTAAAATTTTGCCGACTATGATCATGCCCAACAAATGGGCGTTCATTTCGCCCACCAAGCCCTTGGAAAGATCAACTAATAATATTTTCTTTTTATCCATTATTTCCCGCAGGTTAAACGAACTTTTTTGCTGGCCGATTATTGGCCGCATAGTATCGTTGGAAATAAAAGAAGTAAGCTTTGAAGTAACATAAGGCACAACATTAGCCAAGGCCGCGTCACCACCGGCTTTTTCCGCTTCTTTTTTCCAAAAATCAACCACGGTCGGATCCTTGCATTTGCTTAATTTCATATTGCGAAAATCAGCGTCAGCCAAAACTTTTGGAATTTCCATTAAAGTTGAGCCGGATTCAGGATCATCCATTATTAACAGCATTGCGTTGCGCATATATTGTTCAAAAATCGGACCGCCGGTCGCTTTTAAATCATACAGCTTATCAAAAATTCTAATCATTTCATTAATAACAAAGGATTTTTGCTCCGTGTACTTGCTGTCATACTCTAATAAATTCAGGGCTAACGGCCGCTCCGTGTCAGCCGGCGCGAACAAGATAACATCTTCAGCGCGTTCAGCCGGAATGCGCGCAATTACATCATTAATTAGATCCCCATGAGGATCAATAACGCAAACTCCTTCGCCGTTAACAATATCCTGAATAGCCATGCCGGCAAGCATCACTGATTTGCCAACGCCGGATTTGCCGATAATATAAGTATGGCGCCTGCGGTCAACTTTTTTAATTTTAATTTCCTTGGTTATTCCCCGATAAATATTATGGCCTAAAATAATCCCTTCATCCGGAATATTGGTCGGAGCATGCGCCAATTTGGCTGATAACCAGAGAATATTAGGGGTTTCAGCGCCTTTAAGCGGAAAATGATATAAGCTGGTTAATTCTTCCGTATTAAGTAAAAAACTAATCTTTGGCTCAAAACGGCGATAAATAAAATCATTAATTAACTTATGTCCGCCTATTCCAAAAAATGAAGCGGCCTTGCCGCGCCCTATTTTATTTTTAAAGCTATTGCCATATTGATAATAATTATACTGGCTGAAAACACCGGCTATATTATCTAAATAAGCGGCTGCCTTGCCTTTATTGCCCGCGCTTACAATAATGCGCAAATTAATATCAAGCCCTGCCTTGGAATTTTTTTCTTCAATGCCTTTTAACATTTCTTCTTCCATGGCAGACAAACGTTGAACGGGCTGGCTCGCCTTAAGTTGTTTCTCTTGTTCGGTTTGCGGTTTAGCTGCTTTTGCTAAACTTCCTATGCCAGATATAGCTTTGGAAAATCCGGATATTTTTAAGGCGTCTGCCAGAGAAACGCCTTGATGCACTTCTCTGACTACCTGGCCTGGCTTTCTGTGCCAACTGCTCTTGGCGCTGCGAACAATATATTGAATGGCCATACTTTCATCTTTGCCCAATTTTGACATTACATTAATAATAGAATTCATTGGATCAGTGTCGTGTTTCTTATAGGTTTTTAAAGGAAAAATTAAACTCCTCTTGGTTTTTAAATAGCCTGTCGCAATCTCGCCTTGAGGATTAAAAATATTATAATCTTCAACTTCTTCCATAACCGCTTCAGGATAATGCGCTTGTATTTGCTGCTCAAAATAACGGGCCATTGGCCTGGCAACGACAGTATAAAAAGAAATCAATTTTTCATTAGCCGCGATCTCAAAAGAAAAATGATCGTTTCTGCCAAGAAGCCATTGTTTAAAACCGCGTTGCGCCCGCAATCCGCCAATAGCGTTAAAAATTGTTTCTCCCTTGGCAATTTCTTCATGCAATTTTTGCAGCGTGTTAGCTTCTGGCTGTTGATCCTCCGGCTTTTCTTTGGACAGACGCACTAAATAAACAGCATGATCATAATATTGGTTGCGAGCCGCTATTTTTCTAATTATGCTTTTTGCAATCACCAGCGCCAGTAAAACAACAGCTGACAAAAATAAATAAATCAGCCATTGGTCTATGTTAATGGTAAAAAAATTATAAGAATTTTGCGAAATGCCGTAATCCATACTTTAAAATTTCTAAATTATAATTTCTAATTTCTAATAAAATTCTAATGCTTAATTTCCCAATGACTAAATTTATGAATTAGACATTTTATATTAAACATTTATTATAATTCCCAATTTTGTCCGCCAGCTGGCGGATTGAAACAAATTTTAATTTTGAATTTTGAAACATTCATAAATTATGACTTAAAAGAAAGAACAGCTAAATTTGGCGGGGATATTATTAAATCCTGTAAAAGACCCTAATATTCGGTAAAATAATTTCAAAATTAAGTCATTCAAAATTATTTCAAAATTCAAAATTCAAAATTAGAAATTATTTCTTTAGTCTCATCACTTCATCCGCTTTAATCTTCGCTTCCTGCTCTAAAAAAAATTTATTAACCCCGGGAATAATTAACAGCCATTTTCTTATTAGGCCGATAATTTTTTTAACCCTGACTTTAGCTTGATTTAATAAATTATTAATTTTACGCGCGGTTTGTTCGCCGACGGCCTTAAACTCTTGCTGCTTATCAGCAGGCATTTTTATATATAGATCATCCAAACCATTAGATAAAATACTTTCAATTTGCTTTTCGCGCTGTTGGTATTTTTGCTGAACAGCGCTAACTGGCGCTAGGCCGATTGCTTGCGCTTGCTTTTCGGCTTTAGCAACCTCATCTAAAACTATTTCTTTGTCAGCCGGACTGATTTCTATTTTGGGTTCTTTTTCAGGAGCTTGAATCTCTTGTCCAATTTTTTGCTCTGCTTCTTCAACTCGCTCAATTTTTACGCTTTTTTCTTTTTCAATATTTTTTAATTGTAAATTTTTAATATCAGGCATATTTTTTAGACAACAAATAGCAGACGACAGACGACAAAGATGAAAATTAAGATACTGCTGTCTGTTGTCTGTCGTCTATTTTATTATACCACAAAAAGCTAAAAAGAAAAAATACGTTTATACATTTATTTCCAAAAAATTTCAATCTATGCTATAATAAAATTAATCTTATCCACAGTGTATAATGCAAATGCCGCGATTATATTATTATGAAATACACAAAAATTTCTAAAAACATCCAAAAAGTCATTATTGATAATCCCATCACGCCTAATGATAAATTGGTTTGGATTAATATTAGCAATGCTGGAAAAAAAGAGATTGAATATTTGCACAAAAATTATGATTTTGACTTATTGCACTTACAGGCGTCATCTGGCAAATCCATATCTCAAAGGCCTAAGATCATACAGGAAAAAAGCTATTCTTTTATGATTCTGCATTTTCCTGTTTTCCGATCAATTGTTTTTGAAAATAATAAACGCTGGAAAAAAGGAAAAAAGGAAAACACGAAATATAATATCGTGGCTGGAGAAATTGATTTTTTTATAGGCCACGGCTATTTAATCACTTTGCATAACAATAACATTAAAGTTCTGAATGAATTTTTTAATCTTTGCAAAAAAGACGGAAATTCTTTATTGGCTTACGAATTTGAATCATCAGCAGTCCTGCTTTATGAATTGCTTGAAAGACTGCTGCAATCCTGCTTTTATCTGCTTGATCAAAACAGCATAGAAATTTCCAAAGTTGAAAAAATAATTTTTGAACAAAAACAAAAACGAGCTGTCTCCCAAATCCTCTTAATAAAAAGAAATGTTATTAACTTCCGCAAAATTATACAAAACCACAAAAATATCATTAAAAAGCTGATGAAGATGAAAAGCGAGCTGGTGCCGGAAGAAAAAATAAAAAAATATTATAATAAACTGCTGGAGCATTCCAAGAGAATTTGGGAAATTCTGGAAAACCAAAAAGAAATGATTGAAGCGCTGGATAACACCAATGAATCGCTATTAAACTACCGAATTAGCGACATTATGAAAACTCTAACGATATTTTCCGTAATTGTTTTCCCTCTTAGTTTGTTGGCTGGCATATTCGGTATGAATACCTCGAGCATGCCTTTTGTTAATAATGAAAATGGTTTTTGGATAATTATTATTATTATGCTGATAGGTTGTTTGGGTATGCTGGTTTTTTTTGAAAGAAAAAAGTGGCTGTAAACCCCGTTAAATATGTGTCGCCTGTCGGTGGCTTTAAACCACCGACTGCGACTAATTTACTACCGCCGATTTCATCAACGGCTTTATTTAACGGGGTAAACTAATTTTTAATTTCCAATTTTATCCGCCAGCTTGCGGACAAAACAGTTTTGGACATTTGGATTTTGAATTTGTGATTTATTTTGATTTATTTTAAGTTTCTAATTTTTTTTTAATTTTTTAATGAAGCGATCATTGAAAATTAAAACATTAAAGTATTGTTTGAAAATTGAAAATTAGAAATTCAATTCAAATTTATGTTTAATCAAAAAAATGTTTTTAAAAAATTTAACAATTCAGAGAGTACGGGGAAAGGATAGTCAGAGAGAGTAAAAAAGGTTTTACTTTAATTGAACTTTTAGTGGTTATTTCCATTATTGGATTTTTAGCAACTTTGGCGGTGGTCGCGCTTAATAATGCCAGAGAGAAAGCAAGGGACGCGAGAAGGATGGCTGATATGAAACAAATACAATTAGCTCTTGATTTATATTATGATGATTATAATGAATACCCTGAAGAAAATTCAAGTAATGGTAGTTGGGAACACAGTTACGAAGATGGCGGAGATTTTATTGATTTTTTAAAGGATCAGGGATATATGGGCAAAGTGCCTGTTGATCCGATTAATTCTGGAAGCACATATTATAGTTATTATGTTTATCCTGCTGGTAGTTATGGTTGTAGTAGTATTAACGGCGAATATTATGTATTAGGCGTGAGAGATATGGAGTCAAGCGGCAGGCCTCATCCTAAAAGCCCGGGCTGGAGTTGTCCAAGTAGAAATTGGCAGAATGAATTTGACTATGTGGTTGGCAAATTTGAATAAAATTAAATTAAAATTTGATATTTTATTGCATCGCAGTTTCTTCCGAGAGACTGCGATAAAGCAAAAAAAATTTTAACAAAAATTCTGTCTGTCAATTAATAAAAAGATAAGATAAAAATAAAAATGAAGGCGAGGTTTGCAAACCTCGCCTTCATTTTTATTTTAACTTTAATATCTTTTCTATATCTTTAATGCTCTCAACATTAACTAATTCTTCCCGCATTTTTCGCGCGCCGGGCAATCCGCTCACATACCAGCACAAATGCTTCCGCATCTCAACAATCCCTTGCCTGCCCTTTAATTTCTTTGCCAGTTTCGCGTGTTTCAAGGCAATTTTAAAAATCGGCTTTGCGCTTCTTTCAACGCTCTGGCCTGTTCTTAGCGCCTTGAAAATCCAAGGTTTTCCCAGCGCGCCTCGCGCAATACCGACTCCATCCGCGCCAGTTTCTTCTATAAGCCATTTGTAATAATCAATAATATTATTTTGGCGCAAATTAGCGTTTTTTGGCGTATTTAGCGAAAGCCCGTTAGCCAAAATAATCCCGTTAAAATAATTACGGGCTTTTTTTATTATTTTAACATCTATTTCTCCGGAAAAACCCTGGGATAATGACCGGCCATGAATCATAACCGCTTTAATATCCAAATCATTTATATAATCTAAAAATTTTAAGCAATCAACATTTTTAACACGGCTTCGTATTTTTATTGACACTGGCAAATCAATATTATTGATCACCGCTTTAATAATCTCTCTTGATAATTTTAAATCATTCATCAGCACCGCGCCTGCTCCTTGTTTTTGCACTTTTTTTACCGGGCAGCCAAAATTAATATCAATACCATCTGGCAGGTAAGAAACTGAGTTGCTACGATTTTTATAAAAATCGTAGCAACTCAGTTTCTTTTTTTCAATCAACTTTACAGCTTTAACAAAATGCTCCGGCTTACTGCCAAATAATTGTACAACATACGGCCGTTCAATCTCAAAAAATTTCAGCATTTCCAATGTTTTTTCAGGATTATAAGCCAATGCCGCGACAGAAGCCATTTCACTGTAAACAACATCAGCGCCAAATTCTTTGCAAATCTGGCGAAACGCGCTATCAGCAACGCCCGCCATAGGAGCGAGCGCGTAAATAGGTTTATTTAATTTTGATTTATCCCCCAAAGCTTTAGCAAAGGAAGACCAAAAATTTTTCATTAAATTATTTTAAAATATCATTTCTTATAAACCCTCATCCTTTCTTTGCTGTCTTCCACTGCATATCCTAACTTTTTAATTTCATCTCGCAGCCTATCAGACTTTTCCCAATTATTTTCTTTACGGGCTTTTTTCCTTTCATCAACTAATTTTTTTACATTTTCTGGAGTTTTAGCTATATAAGCATCTCCTCTAAACATAAGTTTACTAGACACCATATCTAAATCCAATCCCAAAACTTTATCAAAATCAAAAACAGTTGTTAGCTTATTTTGATTGCTTAAATCCGACTTTAATAACTCCTGAACCACAGCTAATGCCTGTGGAATATTTAAATCATCATTAATCGCCTTAACAAACTTTTCTTTGTATTCATTATTTATAGTTTCCAATTTCCAATTTCGCTCCGTCGCCAAAGCTATGGAGCGTCGGCGACCAATTTCCAATTCCCTAACTTGATTATACAAATGCTTTAAACCTTTCTCCGCATTCTTTATAATTTCTTCAGAATACTCCATTGGTTTGCGATAATGTGTCTGTAAAGCGGCAAAACGGTAGACAAGCGGATTAATGCCTTTTTTAACAAAGGCGTTTTTCAAGGTTAAAAAATTCTCCTCGCTCTTTGCCATTTTTTTGCCGCCGGCAATATTTAAAAACGCGCCGTGCACCCAATAATTAAAAAACTTTTTGCCGGTTGCGGCTTCAGATTGGGCAATCTCATTAGTATGATGCACATTAATGTGGTCAATTCCGCCGCAATGAATGTCCAATTGGCCACCCAAGCATTTCATACTCATAGCAGAACACTCAATATGCCAGCCTGGAAAGCCAATATCCCAATCTGCTCCATATTTTTTTGGGTCCCACTCCATTTGGCGCTTAACATTTTTAGGGCTGAATTTCCACAAAGCAAAATCAGTTGAATTTTTTTTCTCATCATTTTTTTCAACGCGCGCGCCTTCTTGCAATGCATCTAAATTTTGATGCGACAATTTTGCATAATTCTTGAATTTAGCCGTATTAAAATAAATCCCGTCGCTAATTTTATAAGTGTAGCCATTTTTTTCTAATTGTTTAACCAAACTAATCTGTTCTTGAATATAATCAGTTGCTTTGCACCAAATATCAGGTTCTATTAAATTCAAACGCTTCATATCTTCCCTAAACGCTTTAGTATAGAAAACAGCAATTTCCCAAGCGGTTTTACCTTCTCTTTTGGCGCCTTTTTCTAATTTATCTTCGCCCATGTCCCGGTCCCCTGTAAGATGCCCGACATCAGTAATATTCATCACATGTTTAACTTTATAGCCATTATAAGATAAAACCCGCTTTAATATATCCTCAAAAATATAGGTTCGTAAATTGCCAATATGCGCGTAATTATAAACAGTCGGCCCGCAAGTATACAAACCAACTCCGCCTTTTTTAATCGGCTTAAACTTTTCTTTTTTTCGCGTTAATGTGTTGTATAAATTAAGCTTATTCATAATATTAGTTTAGCTTGAATTTTAATTTTAAGCAATACCAAACAAGAGGCTAAACCTCTACGATTTTTAAAAAAATCGTAGAGATTTAGCCTCTTCATGCCTTAAAAATACAACAACAATTTAATTGGCTTTTATTAACGCCGCTCATTGATCTTATATTAGACCTGTTGCATAATAAGCTGCGTAACG
Source organism: Patescibacteria group bacterium (assembly GCA_034723335.1). Lineage (GTDB taxonomy): Bacteria > Patescibacteriota > Patescibacteriia > Patescibacteriales > VMTK01 > DAOWHZ01. The sequence continues at coordinate 5,129 of JAYEOU010000019.1, read as the reverse complement.
TCCCGCAGTATTGCGGGATGAGACAAATTTTTCAAATAATTTTTGAGGTTTACCTGCAAGGTAAGCTGAAAAAATTTTTGGAAAATTTGGCCGATCCGCCAGCTGGCGGAGCAGTAGTAGCTTATTATGCAACAGGTCTATTATCACAACAATAAAAAACCAAAAATTAATTTACTGTAACTGTAACATTATCTGTTGGCTGGCCGCTAATCTCAGCTTCTACATCGGAAATTTCCCCTTCTGCTTCTAAAACGCTAAAATATGCCTGAAAACTTCCAGTTGGAACGCTCTCATTTGCGTCAACATAAACATCAAAAACAATTTCTTCACCTGCTTCTACTTTATAATTGCGCAACCTAATCTTGTTGGCGCCTGCAACCGGCTTTGAAATTTTCCTGCCGACTCTTTTAGCGCTCCCGCTTTCAACTATTTCTAAATTGCTATAACCCAAGCTATAAGAAAAGCCGTCATTAGAAGTGTTAATAGTTAAATATTTTAATTTCAAATTTTCATCTCCGGAATTTTTAATCGTAAAACTGGCAACGCAATTATTATCCTCGCCCGCTAAAACACTGCCTCCGGCAGTAGAGAAAATCTCCGCTTCTGCTTTGCCAAAAACAGTTTTATAACTGTTTGTGTTTAAGCCGGAAATGCCGGTTTTAATATTGGAATTATATCCAAACGCGGCTAAGTCAGCTATAGCCAATTGAGTTTCAGATATTTTTAAATCTTTATCTATGTCAATGTAAATTTTAACTTCAACTCGCTTGCCGCTTCTTAATTTATAATTAAAGCCGTCAAAACTCCAGCTATCACTGTATGGTTTTTCAATGGTTCTGCCTTTTTTTGAAGATCCAATATAAAGTTTCATATTGCTAAATCCGTTGTCATAAGTTACGGAGCCGGAAGTATCGCCTTTAATTAGTGTTACGGAATTAATTTTAACATCTTCATTAGCCGCGGATTCAAAAATAAAACTGGCGATTTTTATTTTTTCTTGCCCTTTAATATACAATGATTCTCCAATTTCATCATTGTCATAAATATATAAATTTGATCTGCTGACAGTTAAGGTCTTACCTCCGACATTTATTTCATCAGAGTAATAAATTCTGTTTTCTGTTTGATAAGTTATTTTATTTAAAGTAATTTTGTAAACGTCCCCGTCTTCCGCATCCGCTGGTATTTCAGTGACCAAAGCTAAGGATAATTCATCTTTAGCTTCCAGCTCTATATTATTTAATCCCAATACTACGGAGCCGCTGTCTAAGTTATCGCCATTTATTGAACTAATCGTTTCTCCTGTATCATAGTTAATAAGAAAAACCGTTTCAGCCAGGCCCGGGGCAGATCCGCTTCTGGTTAAACTGATTTCCATGCTGTCTAAAACAACATTTTGATTGTCGCTTCTAACCTCAAACAAGCCGATAATAGTTCCTGTTTGCTCGGTAAAAACTTTATCATTGCTTTCAAGTTTTATGGCCATAACTCCCAACATCTCCCTCTTAATTGTAATTATCTCTCCTGTATTAATTATCTCAGCCGGTAAACTAAAGCCAAGATTCTCCCCTAAAACTTTAATTTCATTTAATTGTAATTTTATTGTTTTATCTTCCCCGCTGATAATATCTCCATAAACCGTAAAATAATCATAATTTCCCTTATTTATTCCATAATCATCAAACTTAAACTTTATTTCATTTCCGTCCATTTTATTAACTTGAGCAATAGTTTCATTATTATCATTTCTTAATTCAAAATTATTTATTTCAAAATTTCCGGCCGCGCCTAAATTTATAAATATTAATTCTTTTATTAAAATATTTTCGTTGTTTGAAGTTTCACTGATTTTATATTTTGTTAATAGCTTATCAGTATTGCCTATAATCGCTTCCGCGCCTTCTGGAACAACAGTCTGCTGTTCAGCCTCAACTTGAGCTAAAACATTTGTTCCATCAATTAATTCCATACTATTTGATTCTATTGGAAAATCACCGGCAATCTCAGCTTCTGTATTAATATATTCAGCTTCCTCTAAAGAAACCCAAAAAGTCTGATTTACAACATTATCACAATAACCTAAATCCATAAAAATACTAATTTCTTTCTCCTGGCCTGAAGAAACCACTAAAGGATTGGCAGATAAATTAAAGTTCGCTGTTTTATTGCTGATCGAAGCAATAAATTCCCATCCCTCTTCATTCTCATCTGTCAAATAAATCTTTTCAATTACTTCATTGTCAAAAACCCCTTTTAATTTAAAGGATAAGTTAGTAATCTCTACAGCGCTTTTATTCGCTTTAAAATTAAAAACCGCCGCTAAATTATTTTTGGTATTTAAAGAAACAAAGTATCCTGCCGGGCTTGATTCGCTTAATTTTGCCGCAATTTCGCCGCTATCATAAGTTTGGCTAAATATTGAATCAAAATCAGATAAAACATAAGACATTAAATCAATTTCATTTACTATAACAATATCATTCCAATCAAAACCATTATTAATAAATTCCCGCTCATTAATAATCAAAGCTTTTTTATCGCCATTAATGTAATAAACCGCAGGACTTGCGCTTGTTTTTATTAAGTGAATATTTGTCCATTGATCTAACTCTTCCATACTAACAATTTGAACATTGCTCCATTCATTGCCATAAGACAAATAAGCCGCTTCATTATTATAAGCTTTTTTCATGCCGGCATTATGGTCTAAATAATAAACAGTTGAATTGTTAATTGTTTTAACTTGTTTGATACTGGCATCTATGTTAACAGCGGCATTTACTCTATTGCCCGCGCAAACAAAAACAACAGCCAATAAAACAGCTAATATAACGGCTTTAATAAAAATATTTATCACATGCATTTGAGAACCGCGTCTAAAAAATGCAAAATTTATTCTATTTGGATAAAAATATTTCATAAATTGATTTCTTGGCTAAAATTAAAGTTAATTCATAAAAAACGTATCCTAACATAATATAGCATAAATTAAAAAAAATGTCAAGAAATATTAAAACAACATAACTACTATAACAAAAATTCCCGTATATACGGGAATTAAACTGGAGCCGAGGAAAGCCCCGCTATCCAGCGGGATCTCCGCTTTGCTCCGAGACTCTTATTAAATTGAATAACCGGACAAAACTATTCAACGCTAAACAGAAAATTAATTACGCGCGCCAACCAATAGTTTATCCTCTAGAAAGCGGACACGCAAAATTGCTGCTCTTTTTAAATTGGAGCGTTTATACAACCAAATCCGAACCTATTTTGAACGGAATTGGCAGCGTGCCCCGCGCGCCAAAATTCAATTTGCTCGGGCGGGACGGGAAAGAAAGGAGTTTCAGGGGGGGGGAGGAGTTCCCGCTCCGCCTTCGCCTGCCCCGTAGTGAACGCAAAGCGTTCTAATACTGGGGCTTTCGCCGCCGCCAAATTTCGTGCCAGCAAAGCTGGCACGCCGCTAACAATAAATTCTATAAAGTCGGATTAACAACTTTTCCTAGGAATAAAATGTTCCCGGTATCTTTTTCCTGAATTATAAATATAAATGGATGATCTGCTCTAAATATATTTCTTGGCATAGCCACCATTTCAACCATTACAACAGCTGTTGCAGCAGCTGCCTCTGTTCCTTTTTCATCAACTTTAACATATGCTTGGTGAATAACAGCAGATATGAATAATTCTCTAATTCCATTCATTCCAGAGAAATCAGCACTCATAGAAAATGCAGTTGGCATTCCCATTGCACTTAAGGTATCTTTCATAAAATATTTTGTGTCAAACTCAAATTTAGGCAAATAAATTGAATCTAATTTTGTTTCTTTCATTTGTGATTTGTATTCTTTAAGTGTTTGAGATGAAAATTGAATGTCTTTAAGAGTGTAATCATAAGTAATTCTTTCACCAGTTTCATAATCATAATCTTCTCCTTGTTTTGGTAACAAAATCAACATTGAAATATCTTCACCCTTGTAAGGAAGTTCAAGGATTTGTAATTTTTCTAAATCTACATAATTGAATTTTGCTTTTTCAGGTTTCATATACATCATCGGAGTTTTTACAACATTGGTAGGAGTTATTTTAAAATTCTGTTCACGCGTATCAGATTTGTCAAATTCCCATTCCCAATTGCCTTTGAAATAAATTGCATTTGTAAGAACCAATTTAGTCAATGAATTAAGAACTCCTTGCGGAATCAAATCTTTAATTTTATTGTTGGTTTGTTCTTCAATAAAAGAATTAATTGTTTGTCTTGATTTTTCTGTTTCTCCAGCAAAATCCAAATTTGCTGCCTTGCCCCCATAATATTTTTCAACTCTGCTCATGTAGTCTTCAAGAAACTGATAATCATATTGAGCCCATAAAGCGTTACCTGTTCTTAACTCGTAAGCATTATTCCCTTGATTAATGTCATTATAAATTGCGGCAAAATTTGGTCTCAAGATATTACTTTCCGGAAAATGAAAAACAGATTTCATTTCATTTGCTGTTTGTCCTTTAGCACCTTCATAAGTCATTGCTAAAGCAGCAGACATACTATAAGGTGAATAAAAAATATTTCCTTGTTCTGATTTATCCAATTCAGAATATAAGTCAAAGGCAAATTGATTATTTGCATTTACAACTTGTTGAATTCCACTTGGTGTTGAGCCAGTATCATCTGTTTGTGGTGGTTGGTCTGGTTGATAAGGAAAAAGAAACAATACTGCTGCAGTAGCTACACCTGCGAACAGAACGATCATTCCCCCAGTTAGTAAAAATTTCTTAGCCATATTTTTGTCCTTAAAAATTAGTTAATTATTTTTTGACGACGACCTTTACTTATAAGTTTACCCCCCCCCCCCCGACACTTTTTGCAACAATTATTTTATTAAATCCTCTATTGAAACGCCCAACGCTTTGGCGATTTTCGCCATAGTTTGAACGCTTGGCTTATTCGGCGCGAAGCGCCGCTTTGTACGGGAAAATTCCTGAAAGTTTAATACTGGAGCCGAGGAGAGGACTCGAACCCCCGACCAATAGTTTACAAAACTACTGCTCTACCAACTGAGCTACCTCGGCGTTTTTGTTTTTTATATATATTAAACACTATATATAGTTTTTAAAAAATGCACAACGAAATATCC
>JAYEOU010000018.1:0-5303 GCA_034723335.1 Patescibacteria group bacterium | reverse complement strand
ATTAACTTTAAATCTATTTAAACTTAATGTTAGTTCATAGCTGATGTTACAGTAAAAACGCAATTTTCAGCAACCATTTTTGACCATTAAGCCGCAAAAAAATAAAAAAGAAGGCGACACGTCGATGTGCCGCCTTTATATGCGGATGTTAATTAAAATTAAAAATTTTCAGAAACAATTTATTGAAAAATACGGCAATTTACAATTTGCAACCCCCTAATTTAAATGGCAAAAATCATTTTATGATTATGTTGTTAGGGGCAAAAAAGATTTTCAAAATCATCATAGGTACACAGTTTATTAATTATATCAAGCATAAATTACCAGAGGATTGGCAGTATAAGTCGTTGAATCATGAGGAGATGATTGATGTGATCGAGTGGTGATAAAATTATCTGAAAACACTCCAAAAATTAAGGGTGTTTTCGCATTTTACAGGTTGGTTATTTACTCCTCAGCGCCGTCAGCGCTAATACTAACAACCGTAATCACAAGCTCTTCGCTCTTGGCAAATTGCCCGTTCCAGCCATAAGCCTCCGCGTAAAGTTTGTAAGCGCCAGCTTCGGGCGCGTTGGCCCATTGCGTGAAAGCAGGGCTGGCTTTAATCGGCTGCAAGGTTGTTATGTATTGAGGATTATTATTATCCTTGGTTAAATAATAAAAATTAATTTTAGCGGTTTGATCCGGATTGCCGGCATTTACCTTTAATGTTAAAGGAAAGTCAATATTAGCAGCAGCCAAGCCGCTGGAGGGCTCAAGCCATGAAACAGTAATATCATCAATAGCCGGCGTTTCATCCGTAATTAAATTAAAGTCCAGGCTTTTTTCCGAGCAATTATCAACATCATCGCAAACCCTGACTTTTAATTTATGAAAGCCGTTGCTTAAAAAGCTGATTGGCTGACTTAAGTTAAAAGGATAAGAGTTAATTGACGCTAACAAATTGTCATTAATATAATATTCTGCCCTGTTAATGCCTCGAGGGGCTGAAGCATTAATGTTTATAGTTAGCAGCGGTTCCATAATGGTTTGATTATTGGTTAGCGATTCAATGAGAAAAGTTGGCTGGTTTTCCTGCTTATGCAGGTTATCGTATTCGGTCGGCGGCTTATTAACTGTTAAGTCTTCTTGGGATTCAGCCCATGCCAAAACACGGCTTTCCCAAAGTTCAAATTGCGGATCCTTGCCGGGATTTTCGCGCGGACCGCCGCGAGGATCGTCTTTATTTAAATAATAAAGAACAGAATGATGCTGGCTGAAAGTTTTTTCTTCAATCAAATGATTCGGCGTGTGTTCAGTCGCTAACAACCCCGAAGATTTATCAATTTTTATTTTTATTGTTCCGTTTGTTTCCCCGTCAAGCATTGGCTTGCCTGTTTTGATTTCTTCAGGCTCCTTAAAGTATTCTATCGGCGTATTGCCCAGAACCCGTTTCATATAATTATGCCAAATCGGCGCGGCCACTGTACCGCCGGCAGCGCCGCGCTTCATCGGGCTGTTGTTGTTATTGCCGACCCAGACTCCGGTAACAATTGACGGCGTGTAGCCGATTGTCCAGGCATCACGGTAGTCATTAGTAGTGCCGGTTTTAGCCGCTATCGGCCTTGAACCAAGCGTGAGCCAATTATTTTCGCCAAAAGCAAAAGCACGGGCGGCATTGTCAGATAGAATATTATTAATTAAGCGAGCGATTTTAGCGTCAAGCGCGTTATTTCTCGCGTTTAAATGTCTAGGATCAAATTCTTCAATGATTTTTCCGTTTTTGTCCTCTATTTTTAATATAGCGGCGATAGGGTGCAATTCGCCTTCACGGGCAAAAGCGCTGTAAGCGTTAACATGTTCAATCAATTTAACCTCGCCTCCGCCCAGAACAAGGGATAAGCCGAATCGCGAGCGGTCAGTCAAGGTAGTGTAGCCAAGACTCTCGGCTAAATCCAAAACATTATCAATGCCGGCCAGATAAATGGTTTTAACAGCAGGAATATTTAATGAGCCGGCCAGGGCTTTCTTTATTGTAACAGGGCCGTGCTCCTGGTCGTCGTAATTATGCGGTTCATAAGGATTATCAGGATCGTTGGAAAAATCAGTAACCACGTCATAAAGCACGGTATTGGGAGTATACCCCTTGATAAAGGCAGATGCGTAAACTATTGGCTTAAAAGAGGAGCCTGGCTGGCGCGGCTGAAGCGTTACGTTAACCTGGCCGTCAATTTTATCGTTAAAATAATCGCGCGATCCAACCATTGCCAGTATTTGGCCTGTTTTAGGGTCAATAGAAATCAACGCCGCGTTTGAAGCGTTATAGTTGTTTTCATTTTTTTCGGCAATTTCATCTATAACTTTCTCGGCAATTTTTTGTTTGTATAAATCTAATGTAGTGTATATTTTTAGACCTTCCTGCTCAATCATTTTTTCTCCGTATTTTTCAGACAGCATTTCTTTAATAAACATAACAAAATGGGGCGCGATAATTTGATCGCTTGGCTCTTTAAATTCAAGCTTTTCTTCTTTGGCGATATCAGCTTCATTCTCAGTAATATAATTTTGTTTGACCATTAAATCAAGAATGTAATGCTGGCGGTCAATCAGCAGATTTTTATTTGTTCCGTAAGGAGAATAACGGCTGGGGGCTTGCGGCATAGCGGCCAAAACAGCGGCTTCAGCCAAATTAATGTCTTTGACGCTTTTGTTAAAGTAGCGCCTGCTTGCCGCTTCCACGCCATAAGCGGTTGAACCGTAAGGGATTTCATTAAGATACATTTGCAGAATTTCATCTTTAGAAAACTTTTTTTCCATGCGGTAAGCCAATATCAGTTCTTTAATTTTTCTGGTATAAGTTTTTTCCGGGGACAAAACCGCGTTTTTAATAAATTGCTGGGTTAAAGTTGAGCCGCCGGCTTTGCGCCTGCGTATAATGTTCGTGACAGCGGTTCTAAAAATAGCCCAAAAGCTAAAACCCCCGTGTTTATAAAAATTTTTGTCTTCAATGGTAACAGTAGCGTTTTTAAGGTAGTTGGGAATTTCATCTAAATTTACTAAGGTGCGTTTTTGGTCGCCGTGAATTTCATAAAGAATGTCTTCGCCGGTTCGGTCATAAATTTTTGTGCTTTGCGCGATTTGCCGCTCAATTAAACGGTTAGGATTAGGCAGGCCGCGCGATAGCCATGCAACGGTTGCGCAGCCGAACAAGCCGCTTAGTATAATTAAAACAATTAAAATATTAACTGATTTTCCGATTAATATTTTTAGCAGATTATTTTTTGTCTTTTTCGCGAAGCCAATGTTAATTTTTTTCAGCCATTTTGTTCCACCGGCCGGCGGATGATTGCCGCGCCTTTTATTTTTATAATTAGCGCCGGATAGATAATATTTCTTTTTTTTGCTCCGCGTTAAACCTTTGCCGCGGGATTTATCGCGCCAAACTTGAGGTGATTTAGTTTTGCGGGATAGTTGAGGAATAGGCATAAATTTGGTTATAATTATTACTACAATTACATTATATCAAGTTTAACGGCGCAAGCCAAATTGTATGCGCCATTGCGTTGTAATAAAAAAAAACATATCTGTCAAAATAATTTAGAAATGCCATAGTTTTGAGCAGCTTTTACCCTGCCGTTTACGGCTGGGCGGATTTGTTAGGTGACGAAAATTAGAAAAATTAGTAACGGAGAATTAGAAAAATTAGAAGGCGAGATTATATAATCTCGCCTTTTATCTATCATGTGGCTGTGGCAAAATAATATATTAGCATAGTAAGTTGATTTTTAATATGATATAATAATGCTATGAAACTTTCCATTATTATTCCTGTTTTTAATGAGGAAAAAACAATTAAAGAAATTATTAAAAGAGTTAATAAAGTTAAATTAGACAAAGAAATAATTATTATTAACGATGGTTCTATTGATGGCACTGCTAAGCAGTTAAAACAGCTAAAACAAAAAAATTTAAAAATTATTACACATTTTAAAAATCAAGGCAAAGGTTCTGCGATTAGAACAGGACTGAAATATGTTAAAGGGGATATTGTTATTATCCAAGATGCTGACTTGGAATATAATCCTAATGATTATTTCAAATTAATTCAGCCGATTAAGAATGGTTTGGTTCAAGCGGTTTATGGCTCAAGAAATTTGAGTGATAATATTTCCGGCAAGAAAATATATAAATACGGAGGTATTTTTTTGTCTTGGCTGGCAAGTTTGTTGTATGGAATAAAAATTACTGACGAGGCCACTTGTTATAAAGCATTTAAAACAGACGTTATCAAAGGACTGGATTTAAGGTGTAAGCGTTTTGATTTTTGCCCTGAAGTAACCGCCAAATTGGCAAAACAAAAATATGAAATTGTTGAAGTCCCAATATCGTATTATCCTCGCAGCCATGAAGAGGGTAAAAAAATTACAATCAGGGATGGATTAAAAGCTACCTGGATACTGATTAAATATCGCTTTTTTGATTATTGAATTACTGTAAATTACGAAATATTATTTTTTTCGTTTATTTCGAACGGATCCTGCCTCAGCGGGAGGAGAAAAAAATTCCTTAAATCTTGTCCTGAACTTATTGAAGGGTTGATTTTTTTGCTATTTACGGTTGAAGGGTTCTTCTTCGCCAGCTGGCGGAGAGGAATGACAAAAAAAGTGTTTCGTAATTTTAGAGGAATTAATATGAGGAGCATACTATTTAAAAATAAAATTATTAGACACTGCTTAATTTTTTTAGTATTTTTTAGTATTTTTTTCTTGATTCATTTAAGCGCTGGAGATGTCTTTTTTGGCGTTGATCCTTATTATCATGCCAAGCACAGTTTATTAATAGGGCAAACTAAAAATTTAACATTGGTTGAGCCATGGCTGGAATTTCACTTTTTTAATTATGCGCTCGTTGATCCCTGGTGGGGCTATCATTTATTATTAGCGGTTTTTATTTATTTTTTCGGATCATTTTTAGGCGCAAAAATTTTATCAGCTATTTTAGCCGCTCTGGCTTTTTTAATTTTTTATTTTGTTTTAAATAAATTTAAGGCAAGTAAGCCATTTTTTTGGACTTTTTTATTTTTTTGTTCATCATCATTGTTGCAATATCGTTTAATTTTAGAAAGACCGCATCTTTTAGCAATGTCGGTTTCGCCTTTAGTATTTTTTTTAATTGTTAAAAAAAAATATTACTGGCTCTTTTTTTTATCATTAATATATTCTTAGCTACATTATGTTTTTATAAAATCTGTTTTTTTTTAAATCGAATTTTTTATTCGAGAATAATATTTTTACAGCTTTGCCAATAATATGACTCTCGGGAAC
>JAYEOU010000017.1:0-5370 GCA_034723335.1 Patescibacteria group bacterium | reverse complement strand
CTATATGAATTTCTTGAAATCCATAAAAACACAGGAGGTTTGATAATCATAGTTTTGTTAAGGCCGATTAGTTATGAAAAAATACTAATCGGCTTTTTAATTTGTTAATTATTGACTATTTTATTCTTTGGCGTAAAATAGATAATAGCTAAAATTAAATATTATTCCGCGGTAGCTCAATGGTAGAGCGAGTCCCTGTTAAGGACCAGGTTGCAGGTTCGAATCCTGCCCGCGGAGCAAGTCAGAACACTTGTTGGCTAATAGCACCGTGTCAAACGGTGTTTTTAGTTTGTATATTAGCTTTCTGCCCTTTAATTCAAGGTTCTGAAGTAGAAATAGAACTTCTGATATATGATTTGTTAGCTAATTAAACTATTGCTTAGTTGTATATTGATTTAAAAACATGGTATAATAAAAAAGTTCAGGTTGTAATGCTTAACCTTAAACATACAGGTGAATTTTCACATCAAAAAATTCATGTTAAAATAAAAAATACTAATAAATATCTAACGATTTTTTTACTATGTCATTTAATTTTTCACAAATTTTAACTTATAATTTTATAGGTAATTCAGTAAAAGAATATCTAATAGCTTTAGGGGTTTTTCTTTTAGCAATTATTATTTTAAAGTTTTTTAAAAACACCGGGATAAAAAAAATAAAAAAGCTGGCTGACCATAGCAGAGTAGAATTTATTAGTTTATTGATAAAAATTATTGATTCTATTGGTTTGCCGCTTTATGTATTTTTGTCATTATATTTGGCTCTTCAGTTTGTTCGATTACCAGGAATAATAGAAAAGGTTGTTTCTTATGGTGTGCTTATTCTTGTGGCTTATTATGTCGTTAGAGGTGTTCAAGAGTTAATTGATTATGGAGCTCATAAAATAGTTCAGGAAAAAGAGAAAGAAGACAAAGATTTTGATTCTTCAGTTATTAATCTCTTAGGTAAAATTTTAAAAGGTGTTTTATGGGGAGTAGTGGTAATTATTGTTTTACAGAATTTAGGATACAATATCTCCGCTTTAGTCGCCAGTCTAGGAATTGGTGGTATAGCTATTGCTTTTGCTTTACAAAATATTTTATGTGATATTTTTGCTTCTTTTTCTATATATTTTGATAAGCCATTTAAGGTTGGAGATTTTATTATTGTCGGTGATGATTTAGGAGTAGTTGAAAAAATAGGCATAAAAACTACCCGGTTACAAAGTCTATGGGGTCAGGAAATAGTTATTTCAAATAAAGAATTAACTTCTACCAGAGTTAATAATTACAAAAGAATGGAGAAGAGAAGGGTTCATTTTACCTTTGGAGTAGTTTATCAAACTTCTACTGAAAAACTTAAAGAGGTTTTAAATATAGTAGAAGAGGTTTTTGACAAGATTGAAATGGCAGATTTAGACAGAGTTCATTTTAAACAGTTTGGAGATTTTAGTTTAAATTTTGAAGTAGCTTATTATATTACTACCGGAGATTACAATAAATATATGGATATTCAGCAGGAGATAAATTTTGGCATTAAAGAAAGATTTGAAAAGCAGGGGATTGAATTTGCCTATCCTACTCAAACCGTTTTTATAAATAAATAGGTAAAAGGTAAAAGGGCTCCTGACCCCCTTTTTGTAAAAAATCGCCTTTTCGGCGGTTTTTTGGTATAATAAAAATATGAGTGATAAAATGTCTCTGAAACAAGCTGTTCAAAAATCCCTCCAGGTTTTTAAGAGTTTTTTGTTGATGATGTTCGGCATTTTGCTTTTAATCAATCTGATTAATCTTTTTGTAAGAGATTATTATTCTGAAATATTCACCGGGAATTTGTTGTTAGATCCTTTAGTTGGCGCCCTGGCCGGCAGTTTTTCTTTTGGTATGCCTATAACCAGCTATATACTAGGCGGTGAACTTTTATCAGAAGGAATAAGTTTATTGGCAATAACATCTTTTATACTGACTTGGACAACGGTTGGGATGGTTATGCTGCCCCTGGAAATGTCTTTTTTGGGCAAACGGTTTGCCTTGGTTAGAAATGGAATAAATTTTATTTTTTCTATCTTGATTTCAATCCTGGTAATTTTTACCTTAAATGTTTTATGAGCAAGCGAAGGCCTAAAATGAATAATCAACTAAAATTTTTGTTAGCGATTATTTTTCTATATCTAATCGTAGCTTTGTTGGATATAGGAATAGTTGAAAACGCCCTGATTAATTTTTTAATAATGTCTCTGAAAATAGTCCCCGTTTTATGCCTTGTTTTTATAATTATGGTCTTAATTGAGTTGTATTTTACCAAGAAAAGGGTTGGAAAGTATTTAGGTTCTAAATCGGGAATAAAGGGATGGTTCTATGCGATAATTTCCGGTATTCTTATTTCCGGTCCAGCTTACACGCTTTATCCGCTTTTAGGAGAACTTAAGAAAAACGGGATGAAAAATTCATTACTGGCGGTTGTTTTGTATAACCGAAATGTAAAAATTCCTTTTCTGCCAGCCATGGTTTATTATTTTGGCCTTAATTTTACTATAATTTTATCTTTATACATTATTATTTTTTCAATCTTCAACGGAAAAATTGTTGAGTTGTTGGCGAGTAAAAGGGGTTAGGAGCCTTTTTGACGGAGTAATAAAATTTGTATGCGAATCACTATTATTTACGACAACACCGTCTATAGAAAAGACCTTCAATCCGATTGGGGTTTTGCTGTATTGATTGAAACGGTAAATACCCCTATAATTTTATTTGACACCGGGGCTAATGGAAAAATTTTACTCAGTAATATGAAAAAACTTGAAATCAATCCAATGGCGATTGGCGAAGTGTTTATTTCCCATAATCATTTTGACCACACCGGAGGACTTTCTGATTTTTTGAAAATAAATAATAAAGTTAAAGTTTACAACCCTTCTTTATTCACGGAACCGACAAAAATTTATAAAAATGTGTTTTCTACCGGCAAACTAGACGGAATAGAACAATCTATGGGCGTTATAACTGAAAAAGGAATAGTTCTGATTGTCGGTTGTTCTCATCCTGAGATGAGCCATATTTTGGATGCAGCAAGCCAATTCGGCAAAATCTATGCCATAATCGGCGGCTTACACGGATTTAAAGAATTTGAATTGTTTAAAAATTTAGAATTGATTTGTCCCACCCATTGCACTCAATACATAGCCGAAATTAAAAAATTATACCCTCAAAAATATATTGAGGGCGGGGCAGGGAGAATAATTGAGATATAAAATTTATGGCAGAACCTATTTTAAAAGTGAAAAATTTAAGCGTAGAGTTGGACGGTGAGTGGGTGCTTGAAGATTTAAGTTTTGATTTGCGAGAAAAGGAAATTTTAATTGTTTTAGGACCTAACGGAGCGGGGAAAAGTGTTTTATTACGGACTTTATTAGGATTACATCCGTTTAAGGGCGAGATTAAATGGGGAAAGAACACACATATTGCTTATGTTCCGGAAGAATTTACTGTTTCTAAAACTCTACCCTTAAGCGTGAAAGAATTTTTTGAACTTAAAAAAGCGAAGTCCTTGGAAATTTCTCGATCTCTTGAATGGGTAGGAATGAAGATTTCTCCCAAATTTTTAAAAAAAAGGATAGGCGTGCTTTCTTCAGGCCAATTGCGTCGGACGCTTATCGCTTGGGCTCTAGTTGATAAACCTGATGTTATTCTTTTGGATGAGCCAATGGTTGGGATTGATATTCACGGCAGAAGGACGATTTATGATTCTTTAGTGAATCTTTGGCAAAATAAAAACCAAACAATTATTCTGATTAGCCATGAACTCGGCGAGGTTTGCAAAAAAGCTGATAAAATTTTGGCTCTAAATAAAAGAAAATTATTTTATGGAAAGCCCAAAGAAGTTATCACTTCTCAAAATTTAGCTAAAATTTATGGATTTTCAATTTCTTTATAGTTTAATAGTCGGCGTTTTTGTTGGCGGGGTGGCTGGTTATTTAGGTTCTTTAATGATTACCAAAAGAATGGCTTTAGTTGGTGATGCATTAGGTCATGTTGCCTTGCCCGGAGTGGCTTTGGCTCTGATTTATGGATTTAATGTCTCTTGGGGGGCCTTGCCCGCTTTGGCTTTAGGGATTCTTTTAATTTGGTTTTTTGAAATTCGCACCAAACTTCCCATGGAGGCATTAACTGGCATCGTTTTTACGACCAGTGTGGCTATTGCATTTTTATTTCTCCCGGAAGCAGATGTTTCTACTGCTTTAATTGGTGATATTTCTCGGATTGGATTTTGGGATACTTTAAGCTCTGTGATTTTGTCTGTGATTATTTTTTTAATTTTAAGGAAAATTTTTTCCGGATTAATTTTAATTAATCTTTCTGAAAAATTAGCCGCGGTAGAACACATAAAAATAAAAAAATACAATCTGATTTATTTGGTTTGTATTGCTGTAGTGGTGGCCTTAGGCATCAAGATCACGGGTTCTCTTTTAATGGGCGCTTTAGTAATTACTCCGGCTGCCGCTGCTCGAAATTTTTCCCGCAATTTATTTCAATATTCTTATGGAGCGTTGCTTGTTGGTATTATTTCTTGTGTTTTTGGAATCTTGATTTCTAAAATATTTGGTTTTTCGGCTGGTCCCCTTACGATATTAATGGCCACTTTAATATTTTTGATTTCCTTAATTTTTAGAAAGTAATGTTCCTTGGAAGGGGATAGCTCTCCGGAGATCCGCCCACCGAAATGAAAAATGGTGGTTTATCGCGCTTCTTGTAATTAATAGTTTGGCTTTGCTGGAAATTTTTTACATCTTTGTTTTTAGCAAAAGAAAACAAAAAATGGAATCTTAAAGAATAATAACAATAAATAATAATGAAGAAATTAAATAAATTAAAAAAAGGCGACAAGGTCGCGATATTATCTCCGTCATTTGCCGCTCCGGGTCAATGGCCTCTTGTCTATGAATTAGGCCTAAAGCGCTTAAGAGATATTTTTGGATTAGAATTTGTTGAATTTCCAACAACCAAAAAAATTGGAGCATCCACAGAAGAAAGAGCAAAAGATTTAATAAGCGCCTTTGAGAATAAGGAGATTAAGGCGATTATAACTTCACTCGGAGGGAATGATCAGGTAACATATATTAAAAACTTGCCGGTTGAATCTTTTGCGAATAATCCAAAGCCGTTTTTCGGCTATAGCGATAACACTCATTTTATGAATTTTCTTTGGTTGAATAATACGCCTTCCTATTATGGAGGCGCCTTGTTTACGCAGTTTGCCATGCAGGGAAAAATGAACGAATACACGGTCAAGTATTTAAAAAAGGCGATGTTTGAACAAGGAGAAACGGAAATCAAACATAGTGACAAGTTTAACGATATTGCCTTGGACTGGGGCGAGCCTAAAAATTTA
>JAYEOU010000016.1:0-5427 GCA_034723335.1 Patescibacteria group bacterium | reverse complement strand
AATTGAAGTTAAAAATAGCATAGAAAGTCATTAACTTTAAATCTATTTAAACTTAATGTTAGTTCATAGCTGATGTTACAGTAAAAACGCAATTTTCAGCAACCATTTTTGACCATTAAGCCAAATTTAAAAAATTATGGCTAAACTAACTAATTTTGAAAAACATCTTCAAGAGAAGATGAAAAATAAAGAATTCAGAGAGGCGTTTGAAAAAGAAGGCATTCGTTTTCAGGTTGCTTACGCAATTAATAAATTAAGAATAAAAGAAAAATTAAGCCAAAAAGCTTTGGCCAAAAAAATCGGCACTACTCAAAGCGCGATTGCCAGAATTGAAACAGGAGAGCAAAATTTTACTTTAGATATGCTGCAAAAAATCGCTTTCGCGTTTAGGTGTAATTTAAAAGTTGGGTTTGTAAAATAAGATATGCTAAACAAATTAATTCAAATATGGAAAGCTAAAGATTTGCGGAAAAATATTGGCTTTGTTTTAATAATGTTGGTTATTTTTCGTTTTGCCGCGCATATTCCCATTCCGGGCGTAAATGTTGAGGCATTGCGGGAATTTTTTGGCTCAAATCAAATTTTGGGATTGATGAATATTTTTTCCGGGGGCGGCATGCAGAATTTTTCCATTGTTATGATGGGCATAGCGCCATATATTACTTCTTCAATTATTTTTCAGCTTCTTGGCATGATTGTACCCAAATTAGAGGAGATGCAAAAAGATGAAGCTGGCAGGCAAAAAATAAATATGTGGACGCGCTGGGCGACAGTGCCTTTGGCGGCTTTGCAGTCTTATGGCATGATTACTTTGTTGAGGCGTTCATCCACTGAAATTTTGGGTGATATCAGCTCTTTTGATTTATTTGCCATGATTATTGCCATAACCACCGGCACTGTATTTTTAATGTGGATTGGCGAATTAATTAGCGAAAAAAAGATTGGCAATGGCATTTCTTTATTGATTTTTGCGGGTATTATTGCCAGTTTGCCGCAAACCGCGCAACAGCTTATTGTAACCTTTGATCCGACCCAGCTATTTACTTTAATTGGTTTTATTATTATTGCTTTAGTTACTATTATCGGAGTGGTAATTATTACCGAGGGTCAGCGCAATGTGCCGGTGCAGTATGCCAGGCAGGTAAGGGGCAATCGCATGTATGGCGGCACCAGCACGCATTTGCCTTTGCGGGTTAACATGGCCGGGGTTATTCCGATTATTTTTGCCATTTCCGTGGTGCTATTTCCGCCAATGATCGCGCAATTTTTTATTCATGCGCGCAGTGATTTTATATCCAAAGCGGCTGAATGGACGATTGCGACTTTTCAAAACCAGTTAATTTACGGCATTTTATATTTTTTATTGGTTTTCGCTTTTACATATTTTTATACAGAAGTTATTTTTCATCCAACGCAGATTGCTGAGAATTTGCAAAAACAAGGCGGATTTATCCCGGGCATAAGGCCAGGCAGGCATACAAGCGAGTATTTAGCCAATACAACCCATAAAATTATATTTGTCGGCGCTTTATTTTTGGGCCTGATTGCCATATTGCCTTTAGTCATGCGCTATTTTACAGGAATGCAGTCATTGGCTATTGGCGGCACTGGTTTGTTAATTGTGGTGGCTGTTGTGATTGAAACAGTAAAGCAGATTGAATCTCAGTTGACCATGAGGGAGTATGAGGGGATGTGATTTAAGTAAGAATTAAGAAGTAAGGGTTAAGAAGTAAGAAAGACTCCGATTAAGGGGTCTCTTGTTTTTTGCGGGAGTTGTGGTATAATAGAAATAGTTTAATTATTTTTAATTATTTAAAGTAAAATATATGGCGATTTACCCATTTCGTAAAAGCGTAATAAAGAAAATGGAAAGTAAATTTTTTAAAGGCGGGGTTCAAGAAAAAGAAGAATTGGCAAGGATTGCCGGCAGTTCTGGTTTTTCCGAGCGCCGCATGGATCAAAAACTTAAAGAATTAGGATATGATCCTAAAAGAAGAAAAAAAATAATGAACAATAAGCCAGAAAAGGAAGAAGTTAAAAAAGTATCGCCGTATTTAATGCAAAAAGCAGGTAAGGATGGACAAGAAACCAAGTACGCGGGCGGTTCTGTGTTTACAAGACAAAAATTTGCCGGCAGAGAAGCGATTTTGGGCCAGGCAGGAGGAGGCGTGCATGGTTCAGCTGAGAATCGTTTTGGCATAAAAAAAGGACAAACAGGATTTGCCAAGAGCGCTCCTAAATCTTCAAGCGATATTCCATCTTCGCCACCCCCGAGATTATCAGGCGGAAGGTCTGTTATTCCTTTATCAAAATAGGTTCGCATAACGCATAACGATTTATTATATTATGCTGTATGTTGCGTGAAAATTTATGTTTTTAACTATAATTTTTTTTATTTTAGGTTTTGTTTTTTTAATCAAAGGAGCCGGCATAATGATAGACGGGTCATCGTCTATAGCCAAAAGATATGGCATCTCTAATTTTTTTATAGGTTTAACAATTGTGGCTTTTGGCACTTCCGCGCCTGAATTAGTTATAAGCGCTTTAGCCAGCATTAAAGGCAGCTCAGGTATTGCGTTAGGCAATATAATCGGATCTAATATTTCCAATACTTTATTGATTTTGGGCGTGTCCGCAATAATATGCCCTTTAATAGTTAGAAGAGCCACAGTTCATAAAGAGATTCCATTTTCTTTGCTGGCCATATTGGCAGTAGGAATTTTAGCTAATGATTTTTTGATTGACGGGCAAAATGGATCAATATATAATAGCTTAACCAGAATTGACGGGCTAATTTTAATCTTGTTTTTCAGCATATTTATTTATTATACTTTTGGCATCACTAAAGACAAGGAGCCTATTATAGCAAAGGCGGCGGAGCAATTAAAAGAAAAAAAAGCGGACATGCATAGTAATATTGTTTCCATTTTAATGATTATAGCCGGTTTAGCGGGGTTAGCGGTTGGTGGCAGGTGGATTGTAGATGGAGCAATAGCCATGGCAAATTATTTTAGTTTAAGCGAAGCGTTTATTGGCTTGACTATTGTGGCTATTGGCACTTCTTTGCCTGAATTAGCCGCTTCAGCCACGGCGGCATATAGGGGTAAAACCGATATTGCCGTGGGTAATGTAATTGGTTCAAATATTTTTAATTTATTTTGGGTTTTGGGCTTAAGTTCTATTATTAGCGCTATTGGCTACAACCCGGTTTTAAATATTGATTTATTGATTTTGATTGCTATTACGATTTTATTGTTATTTTTAATTTATATTGGCAAGAAAAATATTTTAGGCAAGTGGGAGGGGATGGTGTTGGTATTATTGTATTTGTGTTATTTAATGTTTTTGGTTTGTAGAGGATAATTGGCGGCTCATAAAATCAATATATCAAAATGTCAAATTTCAAAGCTCAAATGTCAAATCAAATCTAAATTTCAAATGCCAAAATTTGACATTAAGTCATTTGACATTGATTTGATATTTGGATTTTGACATTTGAAATTAATGGTTTAATGGTCAAAAATGGTTGCTGATTTTTTAATAGTTAAACAAAATTTTTACTAAAATTAGTATAAAATTGAAGTTAAAAATAGCATAGAAAGTCATTAACTTTAAATCTATTTAAACTTAATGTTAGTTCATAGCTGATGTTACAGTAAAAACGCAATTTTCAGCAACCATTTTTGACCATTAAGCCAAATTAATAAAATATTTTCCATTTATGCGTAAAAAAACATTCTTAATCTTCTTCGGTCCTCCCGGTTCCGGCAAGGGGACCCAGGCAGATGTGTTGGCTAAAAAATTGAAATTGCCAGTAATTTGTCCAGGCGATTTATTAAGGCATGAAATAGAATTAAGGACTGAAATAGGCAGAAAGGTAAGGCCAACATTAAATGCAGGCGAGCTGGTTACGGAAATAATAGTAGGAAGTTTAGTGGAACAGCGCCTGCAAAGATGCGATGCTGAAAAAGGGGCTATTTTTGACGGCTATCCAAGGAGACAAAAGCAGTTAAATTTTTTAATTAAAATATTACTGGCCGCGGGTGTCTCACATGCGGCATTACTGCCGTCTAAAATTGCAGGTAATGCCACCTCGCAATATTGCCACGCCCTGCCAGAGGCGAGGCTCCGCAAAAGCGGGGCTGCGGGCGGGATGACCAGTTGTTCTTGTCTTATTTATGCTATTTTAGTTGATGTTAGCGATAAGGAAGTTAAACAAAGATTGGGCGGCAGGCGAATTTGTGATTGCGGCGCTGTTTATCATCTTAAATATAATCCGCCTAAAAAGCGAGGTGTTTGCGATTTATGCGGCAAAAAATTATATATCAGGAATGATGACAAACCGGCAGTAATTGCTGATAGATTAAGATTGTATCACAGACAAACTAAACCTTTGCTTGATTATTTTCAACAGCGCGGCAAGCTGATTAAAATAAATGGAGAGCAGAGCATTAAGGATGTGGAAAAGGAAATTTGGGGATCAGTTAAACAGTTAAACAGTTAATCAGTTAAACAGTTGTTGTAATATATATTAACTGTGTAACTGGTTAACCGAGCAACTAATCTATGATTATAATAAAAACCGAAAAAGAAATAGCCATTATACGCCAGGGCGGTAAAATTTTAGCCAATATTTTAAAGAAATTGATAGCTGAAGTTAAGCCGGGAGTAACCACAGGCCATTTGGAAAAAATGGCTTGTGAATTAATTAAACAAGCTGGAGGACGGCCGTCGTTTAAGGGTTATAAATCAATGCATGACGCGCAGGGCTTTCCTACGGCTTTGTGCGCTTCAATTAATAATGAAGTAGTTCATGCGCCAGCCATACCCTCGCGCAGATTAAATACAGGCGACATAATTGATATAGATATAGGTATGGAATATCCCATTTTTGCCACGCAATCCCGCGGGATTGCGGCGGACAGGCCCGTTAATGCAGATTCGGAAATGGGCGGTTATTATACTGATATGTCTGCTACTACGCCAGTTGGTAAAATAAGCAAACAAGCAAAGAAATTAATAAATGTGACAAGAAAATCATTAGAGTTAGCTATTAAACAAGTAAAACCAGGCAATAGCTTAAATGATATTGGCAAGGCAATCCAACAATATGTTGAGTCGCAAGGTTTTTCCGTGGTGCGTGATTTGGTTGGTCATGGAGTTGGCGTAGCGGTTCATGAAGAACCGCAAGTGCCTAATTATGAGATTGCTAATCCAAAAGATAATATTATTTTAAAACCAGGCATGGTTATTGCCATTGAACCGATGGTTAACATCGAGGATTGGAAAGTTAAAAATGGCAAAGATGGTTTTACTATTGTGACGGCTGATGGGAGTTTAAGCGCTCATTTTGAGCATACGGTTGCGGTGACGGAGAAAGGGTGCCGGGTGCTAACCTTTTTGTAGGGATTTAGATTTATTTATAAT
>JAYEOU010000015.1:0-5550 GCA_034723335.1 Patescibacteria group bacterium | reverse complement strand
GATGAATATAAAATTCTACAATATAAAAAAAGATGATAAAGTATTAATTAAGTTAAAAGATGGCGTTGATGGTTTTGGTGATAGCCATTATTCGGGAATAGTTACGCAAAATGACAAAAGGAGAAAAGAAATTTTAATAACAGGAGATAATTTTGACTATACTTTTTTATATTCCCAAATAGAAAGTATAGAAAAAATTAATCTCAACTAACAAAAAATCCTATGGCAAAAACTAAAAAAACATTTATCCAATTAGCGCTAATAATTCTGCTTTTTATCGGTTTAACAATGCTTCCTCATAACTCTGCTGTATTTCCAGAAGATTCACTGTTGACATATTATTTTGTTTTATCTTGGTTGGTATTACTGTTTTTCTCGTTTTTATATTTTATCCCGCAAAAAAATTATAAGGTGTTAAATTTTGTTTATAGATTTTTAGCTGTCTCCTTGGCAATGATATTTTTCTTTGCGTTTGTGTATGAGTTGTTGGATTCAGCAATGCTTTTGCATTCATTGAGTTATTTGATTTTAGCCGGCCTGATGATGGCAGTTGTGAGAGTAAACAAATTTTTATTATTGGAAGTCAATGATAATGCGGAAAAATTTTAATAAGCGATGTCAGGAAGATAGATGTGGGGGAAATAGAATAAATTTTGACATAAAAAAATTTGACAGGTTAAATTTAGTTTGTTAGATTAAGCATATATGCATAACCAAACATCCACAATTCAAATTCCACTCACGCTTGAACAAATAGTTTTAGCGCTTCAGCAGCTTTCACCAAAAAAATTAGAAGAGCTTGATTTAATGCTGGATAAAAAAATGGAAAAATCTGTCATAGAAAGAGGAAAAACCGCTTGGCAGGAATATAAAGATGGAAAAACATTGACACTTAATCAGCTTAAACAAGAATTTTTAAAATAATGTATCAAGTTCATGCGCTTAAAGCGGCGCGCAAAGATATTAAAAAGCTATCGAGAGGAGCCGCAAACAAAATAGTAAACATTGGTTTGCTTAAAATATCTGAAAATCCTTATACTGGTCTATTGCTTTCAGGAAAATTTAAAAATTATTGGAAGTATGTTTTTAGATATAAAGGCGTGAGTTATCGGATTGTTTATCAAATTTCCAAAAATGAAAATGTAATTCTTGTAATTGCTATTGGCCCGCGGGAAAAATTTTATGAAAGACTGCTTCGGAGATTAAAAGGATAAATTATAATAATATAGCTCAACTATTTTCAGGTTGAGTTTTTGTTTTAAAATTTTTTTATCTACCCCAAAAGACAAAAAAGCATATTATCTTAACAGACCCGCTGATGCGTTTAGGATTATGCGGGAATTAGGATTAGGGATTACGAATAGTGATGTTAGGAAAATAGATGTAGGGGGTGTTTTTTAATAGAATTTATATTTTTTAGATAAGGTTAATTTGCGCCAAATTGGCCTTATTTTTTGTTGGCAGTAATAAAGTAATGCCCTATTCCCACGATTTTTTAGCTAATTGCCTGAATTGCAAAAAACCCGAAATTTTATGAAATAAAAAAAGTAGGAACGAGGCATTGCCTCGTTCCTACTTAGTTTTGTTTGACTTTTTTTGTTTGACTTTTTTATTATCTTATGCTAAACTAATAGTAAGAATAAACTGAGAAAATCCCTATTGCATGTTATAAAATAAGCATGAAGTAGGGATTTTTTTGTCCATTTACCCCGCACCTTTTGATTATTAGATCTATTAAATAATAATAGTCAAAAATTGTGGAAAAGTTAATTTTTAAACTAACATTAGGATAAAATGGGCAAAAATTATTTTTTATTAATGTTAGCCAACTAATTTATTTTTCAGTAGGTCTATTAAAATTTTTTACTAAAAAATTACAATTAAAAGGTGCGGGGCTTGGCTAATTTTTGCAAATTTATGCAAGCATTAAAGAAAAATCACAAACGAATGATCTCATTGCAACAAGCTAAAAAGTTAATTATTGGCTTGGTATTTGTTTTATTGTTTGATTTTTTATTATTTCCTTTGCCGGCTATGGCTGGTTTTGTTGTGGAAGAAGCCGATATTAGCGCAGAACAAGCTATGTTAACTGATTTAGAAGAATTAGAGTTAAATAATAGCGATATAATTTTGAATACGAAGGATCCAATAATAATTAATCATTTACCGGAAAATAACACCTGGAGCGTTAAAAAAACCGGTTATTATACTATTACAGCTTATAATTCCGAAGTTGCGCAGTGCGATGCCAGCCCTTGTATTACGGCTAATGGCTTTAATCTATGCGAGCATGGCATAGAAGACAGCATAGCAGTCAATTTTTTGCCTTTTGGCGCTAAAATAAGGATTCCTGAATTATTCAGCGATAAAGTATTTATTGTTCGTGATAGAATGAACGCTCGGTATTTTAACAGATTAGATATTTGGATGGTTGAGAAAGAGGATGCTAAAAAATTTGGTGTTAGGTTAGCTAAAATTGAAGTGCTTAAACAATAACGCATAACGCGTAACGCATAACGTATAACGCGTAACGACCCTTCTTTAAGAAGGGGTTTTTATTTTGGTCTTGTTTTTACTTTGAAAATTTGTTATAGTTTTTATGTATGATATGCTTGTTTAACAATTTTTATACAATTTACAGGCAAATTAGGTTGTATTTGCCATGGTTTGTTAAATTTTGCTTTATATATGGCCAAATTAGGTCCAGTAGCCAAGCGGTTAAGGCAACGGTTTGCCTGCCCGCCATTTCTTAAGGCCTGGTCGCCAAGCGGTAAGGCAAGGGTCTGCAAAACCCTTATTCAGGGGTTCGATTCCCCTCCAGGCCTCTGGCTGATGGCAGGCGGGCAAAACCGTTATCACCGGTTCAATTTCAGTCTGGACCTCAATATTAAATAATAAACTAAACTTAAGTCTACATTTTTGTAGACTTAAGTCTAAGTTTAAATGTTCAAAATTGTGGATAAGTTGTTCATATTGTGGATAAGTTTAGGACTTAAGTCTACATTTTTGTAGACTTAAGTGTATAACCAAAATAATGAAATTTTTAGTTATTAATTAGCAATTAAAATTTATTGCTAAAATTAGCTTATTTTATACAAAAAGGAATAATTTTATTATATTATCGCTAAAGGGTTGATTCTTTATTTTTATTATGCTATATTAATAATAGAAATACTTTTCTACTGTTCTTTAACAAGTCAGTGCCGACATGACTACCTTATAAAACAAAAATAAAAAAACGGTCAATTTCATTTATTGTTTTAAATAATGAAAATGGAGTTTACCATAGCTATGGTAGAAAAGTTTAGCTTTATAAGTCGGCGTCAAAGCTTCATGCCCTGAAGATAGGGATTTTCTTACCCATCATAAAAGATGGGGATAAGAGTAAATCTTTAGGGATGGGGCTCAGTGATAGGCTCATAAATTCATTTATATAAAGAAGGGGCTTTCCTGGGCCCTTCTTTTTTTTGGAAAATTTGCGCTCTAAGATCAAACATAGCCACAAATGCTTGCTAAAAATAATTTTTTACTATATAATAGAATTAGGAACCCCATTAAGGGGGGTTATCAAAATGTGTAAGCTGAGCAAATTAATAAAATTAAAGTTTAATAAAAATATGGATAAGAAAATAATAGAAAAAATAAAAAAAGATTTACAAGAGAGAAAAGAGCAAATTAAAGAGGATTTAGCTAATTTTACTAAACAGGATTTACATGAAAGAGATGAACACAGAACTAAATTTCCTGATTTTGGAGATAAGAACGATGAGAATGCGCAGGAAGTTGGTGAATATTCCACTAATTTAGCCACAGAAAAAGTTTTAGAAAATACATTGCGTGATATTAATGATGCTTTAGATCGTATTGCCAAAGGTGTTTATGGCATTTGTAAATATTGCAATAAAGAGATAGGCGAAAAGCGCTTGTTGGCTCGTCCGGTTTCCAGCGCTTGTATTAAATGTAAAAATAAACTGCAAAAAGCCGTTTAATTTTATGTTGTTAAAATATTTTAAAGAACAAAAAAAGATGGCAGCCGTAATTTTGACTGCCATCTTTTTTATTGCTTGCGATCGTTTTTTTAAGTGTTTAGCTGTCAATGATTTTTTGAATAATAAAAAAATAATAGGCGATTTTTTTCAATTTAATTTCGTAAGCAATTATAACATTGCTTTTTCTTTGCCCATAACAGGATGGTGGCTGAATATTCTGATTGTTTTAATAATAATTGTTTTAATTTATAATTTATTATATTTATCGCTAAAAGAGAGGCATGATCAGGCAATTTTTTTGTTAATTATTATTTTTGGCGCTGTCAGCAATTTATTTGATAGAATTAAATTTGGTTATGTTATTGATTATTTTGATTTAAAATATTGGACAGTTTTTAATTTAGCGGACGTAATGATTATGGCGGGAGTGATTGGACTGGGGCGGCTGATGGTTAAAAAATAAAAAAGGCGGTTATAATATAGAATAACCGCCTTATTGTTTATAATTTTTATTGCAGTTCTTTTTTAATTTCTTTCTCCTTTTCTTTAATTCTGACGCAAATAGCAACTATTACTGCAGGATCGTGAGGATCGCATAATTGTTCCATTTCTTCTTCGCTTATACTTCTTATCTCATTAGCGGTTTTATTTTTAAGTTCATTGTCTATTAATTTTTTTGCTAAATCACCGCATGAAATGTATTCTAAAATTTCATCTGCTTTTTTCATAATTTTATCAATCCTTTCTTGATAATTGAGCTTTTCTTTGTTTATTATTAAGTTTTCTGCACCCCCTCTTTTTTTCAGGATGCTATTTATTTGACCTGCTTCCATTGTCATAAATTTGTTAAGTTAATAATTAATTATTCTTTTATTTCCCCCTTTATTTTGTATTTTAACATATCTTGTCTTTTTAGGCAAGATTCTTTTTATCTTGTCAACCCATTCAATAACAGTTACTGTATTAGGTTTGTTAAAATATTCATGGATTCCAATAGCAATTAGGTCCTGAGCCGTTTTAATTCGATAAGCGTCAATATGGACCAGATTTCGGATGTCGGGTTTCGGATATTTGATCGGATATACTTTCATTAAAACAAACGTTGGGCTGTTGACAGTCTGCTTAATGCCTAAGCCAACGGCCAATCCTTTAGTAAAAATTGTTTTTCCGGCGCCTAATTTCCCGATCAAACCGATGATTTCCCCGCCTTTAAGCTGTTTAGCAAATTTTTTAGCAAAATTAAAAGTTTGTTTTTCAGATGTGGTTGTTATTTGTTTCATGTTTTTATTTTAGCGGTGATTATAAATTTTGGCAAATATGCAACAGGCCTAATAAAAGGCGGCGGTTGGGTTAAAAAAATATAGAATATTATTTTTATTACAAATTTGACACATATTTAGATTTTTACGAAAAATTGTGAAACCGCGTTTGACAAGCTGTTGTATATTCTGATACACTAAAAATAACTTACCGAGTGGTAAGTAAGCCCCGTTAGAAAAGTGTCGTTTGTCGGTGGCTTTACCCCGCCTCGCAATACTGCGGGACTGGGTCAAAGGCTTTT
>JAYEOU010000014.1:0-5643 GCA_034723335.1 Patescibacteria group bacterium | reverse complement strand
GATCTTTGCCGTTTTTGCCCTAAATTCCCAAAATTCGGCAAATTTATAAAAATAATTTTTTCGCCTATATTAGCTCATATAAGCTTAAAAATTATTTTTAAAATTTGCTCAAATTTTGAAAATTTATAATCAAAAGAGCAAAAATCACTAGCCCCTATTTATTTTTATTTTTGTATTTTACATTATTTTTATGCCTGACATAAATTTTTTATCATCCAAAGATAATAAAAGTATTGATCAACAAAAGAAAAGCAAGAGAGAAATAGAAAAAGAAAAAAAAATAGAATGGTCAAAGCCGGATAGGGAAAAAATAGCAAAAGACAAAAAAAAGTCATCTGGCTGGTTTGCTTTTTTTAAAAAAAAGAGCTTAACGCCGCAGGCGGCCGGAATTATTCCGCAGAGCAAGACAGATAAAAAGGCGCCATTAAAAAAAGACAAACAAATTAGCAGGCGCAATCTTAAACATTCTCGGCAGGAAGTTTTAAAATTAATTAAAGAATATGACAATAAGCAGGATAATAAAAGATTGAATAATATTAAAACAAAAAGAAAATTTAATTTTAAGCATTCAGTATCGCCTTTATGGAATAAATTGCGGGGTAAATTTAAAAAAAATAAAGATCACGAGGATATTTTAATTGATTATCAGCAAGTCTTTAATAAAGAAAAACAAAGAAGAGATAAAATAAATAAAAAGCCCATAAAGAAACATTTATTGCCGCAATCAAGTGAAATTAAAATTTCTAAAAAGAGCTTATTAGATCAATTAATTGATTTTTGGCGTAAGCTTGTTGTGGAAAAAGTAAAATTAATAAAACAAGCGCGTCAAAGCAGGATAGAACAAAAAGTGGCTGACCAGAAAAAGAAAGAACAAAATAGAATAGAGCGGAAAGCGGCTCACAAAAGGAAACAAGAACAACTTCAAGCGGCTAAAATTAAAAAGCTGATTAAAATTAAAGAAGCCGAAAAAAAAGAATCGGAAAAAATCAACGAAAAAGAACATCAAAAAAAGCTGGAAAAATTTCAATCAACAGAATGGGAAAATCCGGATATTTTAGAAACGAATTTAATTAAAGGCGAAATCATTTCTTTTTTTAACTGGAAAAAAAATTTAATAATTTTGTTAAACACTGTTATTTTGGCATGTTTAATAATAGGCGCTATTTATGGATGCTTAATTTATTGGCAGCAAGTCAAAGAAAAAAAAGTTAAAGCTTTTGACCAGAAATTTATTGAACTAAATTCTCAAATTAAGCAAGCGGAAGAAAACATCGCAGAAATTTTGCTTTTTCAACAAAAAATAAAGTTAGCAGGCATTTTACTTGATAAACATATTTATTGGACAAATTTTTTTAGTTTTTTAGAGGATAATATTATTGCGGATGTTTATTGCTTTGATTTTAGCGGAGATATTAAAGGTTATTATAATATAGCCGCTATGGCTAAAAGTTTTAGCGTTATTACTCAACAAATTCAAGCAATGCAGGAGGACGATCGGGTTGTTGAAGCCAAAGTAATGGGCGGATCTTTGTCCCAAGCGGGAAAAGAAGGCCAGTCAGGAGGGATTAAATTTAATTTAGAATTATCAGTTAATCCTAAAATATTTTTTACCCCGCTAGAAAAAAGCCGTTGACCCCGTTAGATAATTCGTCATATCTAACGGGGTTGAGGGCAATTTCGTAATCTGAAATAATTATTCAATGCTCTTAAATTATACATTTTTATGGAAAAAATAACTATCGCCCAAAAAAATAAAATTCAACAAGACAATCAGCAAAAGCAAAAGATTAATACTTTGTTAATCAAGTATTTTAAATGGTTAATTTTTGGCGTATTAACGATTATTTTAGCTGCAGGTTATTTTTTGTTAATCCAGCCTAAATATAAACAGGTAGCCAAAGATGCGGAATCGATCAGCGAGGGTAAACAATTAAAATATTTGACTCAACAAAAATATTTAAACCGCCTTAATGAATTAAAAGCCGTTTATCAAAGCATTAAAATTCAAGACAGAGACAAAATTGAGGCTATTTTGCCCAATCAAGCCGAGATTGATAAATTATTTACTGAAATAGAAGCAATCGCTTTAAGCAATGGCTTAATATTAACCTCTTTGCAGTTTGAATCCGTAAAAAGCGCGGCTAAAATTGACAATAAGTATGTTGTAGAATCTGCTAAGGCAAATCAAGGCAGCAAAGATAAAATTAATGATTTGCCCGAGGAGATAGCCAAGATTAAAATCATTATGAATTTAGTAGGCACTGACTATAATGGTTTAAAAAATATTCTTAAAACCATTGAGCGCAATTTAAGGTTAATGGACATAATTAAACTTTCTTTTTCCCCAAACGACAATCAAACATCTTTAGAATTATTAGCTTATTATATGAAGTGATTAATTAGTTGCATGGTTACT
The DNA here is from genome assembly GCA_034723335.1 of Patescibacteria group bacterium. Lineage (GTDB taxonomy): Bacteria > Patescibacteriota > Patescibacteriia > Patescibacteriales > VMTK01 > DAOWHZ01. The sequence continues at coordinate 3,227 of JAYEOU010000014.1, read as the reverse complement.
CAGTTGATCAGTTACACTGTTTAAATTTTAGTAATAATTTTACAACTGAGTAACTGATTAACTGAGTAACTGATTAACTAAATCGTTATGTTAATTCCTAAAAGGATTTCCAAAAAAAAATTAATATTATATTCTATTATTATGGCAACAATGATTAGCGGTACAGGCTTTTTGCTATATAAAAATTATAAAACTGTTTCTATCCCGGACGCGGATTTTATAACTATAGACGCGGAAGTTGAAGATAGCATGGATTTTACTGAAGAATCCGGCGCCATGACTAATGATGCGGATTTTATGATGCCGGAAGCAGATTTTGAAACCGACATTAATTTTGCTGAAGAAGCCGGTGTCAGAACTAATAAAGTTATTAAATCATTAGACATTAGTATTTTTAATAATAGCAAGTTTAAAGCATTAAAAGAAATTGTTTTTAAAGAGATAGAAGCGGAAGTTGGAAGAAAAAATCCTTTTGAAAATCCTTTTAAAGAGGATGACGATGATGAACAAATAGACATTTCGTAGGTGAAGAGACTGTAAAGTAAGAAGTAAGAATTTAAAATTAGAAATTAAAAATTTAATTCAAATTTATGTTTAATCTAAAAAATGTTTTTAAAAAATTTAACAATTTAAAGACACCGCCGCTTGCGAGCGGCGGGGCAGAGAGAGAGAGAGTAAAAAGGGCTTTACCTTAATTGAACTTTTAGTGGTTATTTCCATTATCGGGTTTTTAGCGACTTTAGCAGTGGTCGCGCTTAATAATGCGAGGGTAAAGTCGAGGAATTCTAAAAGGCTTGCAAATATTAAACAATATACTACTGTTTTTGAGTTAGCTTATGATCAAAACAGCGAATACCCTAATCCAGGGACTACCGGATGGCGCTGTTTAGGAGATTATAGCGATAATAAATGTTGGTATGATGGCACCAGCGTTAGTGAGCAAGCCGCTCTTAATAACATCCTTGATGATTGGATTGATTTGCCCGCTGATGAAAATTTGATATGCGGATACGCAAATAATCCCGGTCGTTGTTACGAGGGGTGCATTTATAGGTGCGTTTCCCGGCCGAATGGAGTTTGCGAAAGTCTTGATATTAGATGGTTTATGGAAGGATCTAACCAATCGTGCGGAGCAGGAACAATAGTTGGCAACTATAATAGTTGTACTTATTGTAAATATATTACTTCTCTTTAAAAAAATTAGATTACCGATCATTTATTAAATTACTAAGCAACTAAATCCATGAATAAACAAGAAGAATTATTAAATTTGTTAATTAAGAATAAATTAATCAGCTCAAAGCAGCTGGCCGAAGTTAAAGAAACGGCTGATTTTATTAAAAAATCAGTTGAAGATGTTTTACTTGAAAAAAATATAATTGATATTGAAAAATTAACCAGAATTAAAGCTGATATTTATAAATTACCTTACCAAAATTTATTAAATAAAAAAATTAAAGACCGCGCTATATATACAATTTCCATTGAAGCGGCAGAAAATTATAAAATTATTTGTTTTGAGAGAGGGGAGAAGAGAATTAAAGTTGGCTTGGTTAATCCAGATGATTTTAAAGCGACTGAAGCAATTAATTTTTTAGCTAAAGAGGAAAATTTACAGGTTGAATATTATCTTATTTCTATTTTAAGTTTTAACGGCGCTTTTAAGTTATATAAAACTTTAACAAAAGAAGTAAGCACAGTGTTAGAAACCAAAGCAAAGGCAGAAGCAGAAGAGATAATCAAGTTAAAAAAAATTAAAAATGTTGAGTTTGAAGAAGTGATTAAAAGCGCGCCGATAACAAAAATTGTTTCAGTAATTATTCGCCATGCCGTTGACGGGCGAGCTAGCGATATCCATATTGAGCCGTTACAGAAAGAGAGCCGGGTGCGTTATCGCATTGACGGAGTGTTGCATACTTCATTGGTTATACCTAAGAATGCTCATAGCGCCATAGTGGCCCGAATCAAAGTGTTAGCTAATTTAAAGTTAGATGAAACACGTATTCCACAGGACGGACGCATTAGATTAACTGTCAATAAAAAAGAGATTGATTTTCGCATATCTATCATTCCTTTAATGGGTGAAGAAAAAGTTGTAATGAGGATATTAGATACAACTAAAGGAGCGCCTGATTTAGAGGAATTAGGTTTTGTTGGACGCGGATTAACAATAATTAAGAAAGGTATTGCCGCGACTTCAGGCATGCTTTTAGTAACCGGCCCAACCGGCTCCGGCAAGTCAACTACGCTTTTTTCTGTTTTAAATAAAGTCAATAAAGAAGGTATAAATATTTCCACCTTGGAAGATCCCGTTGAATATTTTGTCAAAGGCGTTAATCAATCGCAAGTAAGACCGGAGATAGGATATACTTTTGCCGCAGGGTTGCGTTCTTTTTTGCGCCAGGATCCGGATGTGATTATGGTTGGAGAGATTAGAGATAACGAAACTGCTGAATTGGCGATTCATGCCAGTCTGACAGGACATCTTGTTTTATCAACTCTGCATACTAATGACGCTATTGGAGCAATTCCTAGATTATTGGATATGAAAGTGGAGCCGTTTTTGCTAAGTTCAACCTTAAATACGGTGGTAGCGCAGAGATTAGTTAGAAAAATTTGTTCTCACTGTCAAATAGAATGTAAATTGTCAACTGATATTATAACTAATATTAAAAAGGAAATAAGCAAGATACCTTCTGATTTAATAAATGAGATAATACCTGATTTTAATATAGATAAGCTAATTTTTTATAAAGGCAAAGGCTGTTCGCGATGCGGCAATTCGGGCTATAGCGGCAGGGTGGCCATAGCCGAAGTGCTTGATATAAATGATAAGATTAAAGAAATAATTATGGATGACAATAAAAATTTAAGTATGGACGATATTATTAATAGTCAAAAATTTATTACTTTGAAACAAGACGGAATTATTAAGATGTTACAAGGATTTACTACATTTGAGGAAATTTTAAGGGTTGCGCAGAATTAGATTGAAAATTTGAAATTTGAAATTGGAAATTTGGCAAAAATTTATGTTAATAGACTTGTCGCGTAATTAGTTTTTACTGCTCCGCCAGCTGGCGGATTGGTCAAATTTTCCAAAATTTTTTTAGCTTAGCTTAGGCTAAACCTCAAAAATTGTTTGAAAAATTATAACTCAAAATTTGAAAATTTTTACCCCGTTGGATAACTGGGGTCGTTACAAAACTAATTACGCGACAAGTCTA
>JAYEOU010000013.1:0-5701 GCA_034723335.1 Patescibacteria group bacterium | reverse complement strand
TAAAGAATGCCATTCATTGTATCATTTTTTGAATAAACTAGAATCAGAAATAACAAAGCATCTTTAAATTTAGAGGAATAAATCTCGGGGCGATAATTTTTTTAATCGCCCTACAAAATCAATTAGAAATTTAAATAAATTATTAATTATTGTGATGCTAAAGCATCACGAACCCGAGCTAAAGCTCGGTAGAAATTTACAAAAGATGGATTACAAAGAATTAAAAAAGAAAAAAGAAAATGATTTGCATAAGATATTAGCCGAGTCCCGGGATAAGCTAAGGGATTTGCGTTTTAAGGACGCTAATAAGCAGTTAAAAAATGTGCGGGAGATTAGGAGGGTTCGGGAGACGATTGCGCGGGCATTAACATTATTAAATAGCAAGAAGCAAACAACAAAAAATAAATAAGTTAAAATTTTACAATATGGAAGACAATAAAAAAGATAAAAATTTAAATAAAGGAAAAAGTGTAATTAAAAAGAAATTTAACGGTATTGTTGTTAGTGATAAAATGGATAAAACCATTGTGGTTAAAGTTGATAGGGTCAAAGTTCATTCTAAGTATAAAAAAAGATATACTGTTAGCAAAAAATATAAAGTCCATGATGAAAAGAATAAATTTAAGGAAGGCGATAAAGTTACATTTGTTGAATGCAGGCCGTTGAGCAAGGATAAGCGGTGGCGCGCGTTGTATAAAACGAATAGCCACAAATTGATGACAAGTAGCCACAAATAATTCGTGGCTATTCGTAAAAAATTTGCGGCCATTCGTGAATAAATATGATACAAAAAGAATCAAAATTAAAAACCGCGGATAATACAGGCGCAAAAATTGTTCAATGCATCGGTGTTTTAGGCGGAACAAAAAAACGGTATGCCAGAGTTGGCGAGATTATTACTGTTACGGTTAAGCAAGCCGTACCGCATTCTATGGTAAAAAAAAGTGATATTTTACCGGCGGTTATTGTGCGTACCAAGAAAGAAATTCGCCGCAAAGATGGCAGTTATGTGCGGTTTGACGATAATGCTTGTGTGATTGTTGACAAAAAAACCAAAGAACCAAAGGGGACAAGAATTTTTGGCCCAATTCCAAGAGAGGTAAGGCGGGCCGGGTATTTTAAAATTGCGAGTTTAGCGCCGGAAGTTCTTTAATCGCGTAACGTGGAATGCATAACGCATAACGCATAACGTGGAACGCATGACGAATTTTAATTTTTGAATTTTGGTTATTGCATTGTGTAGTAATCAGAAAATAGGAATTAAATTGTACATTTTTTTAGATTTGTAATTCGTAGAGTATGAAAATTAAAAAAGGCGACAAAGTTAAACTATTAACAGGAAAAGATAAAGGCAAGACAGGGAAAGTTTTGCAGGTTTTTCCGTCGCGGAATAAGGCAAGCGTGGAAAGATTGAATTTATTAATTAAGCATATGCGGCCAAGAAAGCAGGGTGAGAAGGGGCAGAGAATTGAATTTCCGGCTCTAATGGATTTATCAAATATGATGTTAGTTTGTCCTAAATGCAATAAGCCGACAAGAATAGGATATAAGTATTTAGAAATTACTACTGCCGGCGTTTCTGCGGGAGTGGGACAGGAGAAGAAAAAGAAGAGGAAAGTTAGAATTTGTAAAAAATGTAAACAGGTAATATAAATAATTTTCAATCCGCTCCGCCCCTCGCGAGGGGCGGGGCGGATTAGAAATTCATTATGAGATTACAAGATTTATACAAAAAGAAAATAATTTTGGAAATGAAAAAAAAGTTTGGTTATACGAATGATCTGGCAGCGCCTAAATTAGAAAAGGCGGTTGTCAATGTTGGTTTTGGCAGGCATACTAAGGAGAAGCAATATATTGACAATGTGATTAATAGTTTATCCCGTATTACAGGGCAAAAGCCGGTTTTAACCAAGGCAAAAAAATCAATTTCAGCATTTAAGGTAAGAGAAGGAAGCGTAGTAGGCGCTATGGTAATTTTGCGGGGCAAGCGGATGTATGACTTTGTGGAAAAATTAGTTCATGTTTCTTTTCCCCGTGTTAGAGATTTTCGCGGCATTAGTAAAAAAAGCGTTGACGCGCAAGGCAATTTGTCAGTTGGCTTTCGCGAGCATTTAGCTTTTCCGGAAATTAAAGCTGACGAAGTTGACAAGATTCATGGATTTGAAGTCTGCATTTCTACTACCGCGAAGACACGAGAAGAGGGATTGGAGTTATTAAAGTTAATGGGATTTCCATTTAAGAAGAAACACGAATAGTCACAAATGGGTGACGAATAGCCACAAATTATTCGCGGCTATTTGTAAAAAATTTGTGGCCATTTGTTAAAAAATATGGCGAGACAAGCATTAATAGCAAAAGTAAAGAAAAAACCAAAATATTCCACACGCATAGTGCGGCGCTGTTGGCGTTGTGGCCGTAATCGCGGGTTTATGCGTGATTTTGGCTTGTGTCGGATTTGTTTTCGCGAACTGGCCAATAGCGGGGATGTGCCGGGAGTGACTAAGTCTTCGTGGTAATTAACACATAACATGCAGCGCATAACACGCAACAATATATAAAAAACGATTTAAATTAAAATATTCATTTGTTTCATGTTACATGTTTCATGTTACATAATTTGAAAATTATGACTGATCCAATCGCAGATATGTTAACAAGAATAAGGAATGCTTTAGCTGTTGGCAAAGAAGGCATTGTTTTGCCTATGAGCAAGGTTAAATATAATATTGCTGAAATTTTACAGCAAGAGGGCTGGGTTGCTAAAGTTGAGGTTGCTAAAACCAAAAGCAAGAAAAATAGCAATGCTATTTTTGATGAGTTAAAAATTGCATTAAAATATAAAAATAATAAGCCGGCCATTACTTCGTTAAAGCGGATTAGCAAGCCGGGCCGCAGGGTTTATGTTAATAAAGATAAACTGCCAAGAGTTTTAAATAATTTAGGTATAGCAATAATATCTACCCCCCAAGGCGTAATGACTAATAAGCAGGCGCGGAAAAAGGGAGTTGGCGGAGAGGTAATTTGTGAAATTTACTAATAGACCTGTTGCATAATAAGCTGCGTAACGAAATTTTTAGATTTTGAGACAAATTTTTCAAATAATTTTTGAGGTTTACCTGCAAGGTAAGCTGAAAAAATTTTTGGAAAATTTGGCCGAAATATGGAAATTGCAGTAGTAGCTTATTATGCAACAGGTCTAATAGCATTATAATTTATGTCACGTTTAGGAAAATTGCCAGTTAAATTAGAAGAAGAGGTTCAAGTAAAAGTTGAGCATGATTTCATTATGATAAAAGGAAGCAAAGGCGAATTAAAAGAAAAGTTGCATAAATTAGTCAAAATTGATATTAGCGATAAAGAAATAAAAGCAACTGTTGCTCATCCGGAAAACAAGAAAGAAAAGGCCTTATGGGGGTTATATCGCAGTTTAATAAATAATATGGTAATTGGCGTAACAGAGGGTTATGAAAAAAAGTTAGAAATTAATGGAGTTGGTTATAAAGCCGAGGTAAGTGGAGACAGATTAATTTTAAATGTCGGCTATTCCCATTCGGTTGATTATAATTTGCCAAAAGGCATTATTGCAAATGTTGAGGGTAATATAATTACTATAAGCGGCATTGATAAGCAATCGGTCGGCGAAACAGCGGCTCAAATCAGACGCATAAGAAAACCCGAGCCGTATAAAGGCAAGGGAATCAAATATGTTGATGAAGTGATTAGGAGAAAGGCGGGGAAAACGGCAGTGAAAGGCGAGTAAATGATTTAAGATTTTTGATTTAAGATTTAAGATTTTTGATTTAAGATTTTTTAGAATAGATTATTCAAATCATAAATCATAAATCTGAAATCTAAAATTATTATATGGATAGACAAAAAATAAAACAATATCAAAGAAGCAAGCGCAAAGGGCGAGTACGCGCTAAAGTGAGCGGCACGGGCAAATGTCCCAGGTTAAGTGTGTTTAGATCTAATAAAGGGATGTATTTGCAGTTGATTGATGATGAAAGAGGCAAGACTTTGGTTAGCGCTCGTAGTAGTGAAGTGAAAAAGAAAGATAAACCCGCCGACTCCTCCGCCGATGCTCCCGCCTCCGCTCCCGCCTCCGCTAAAGCTATGGCGGGCGAAAAAGCTATGGCGGGCAAGAAAGTTGCTATTAGTTTTGAATTAGGAAAATTGATTGCTAAAAAAGCATTGGCTAAAAAAATTGAACAAGTTGTTTTTGATCGCGGCGGGCATAAATATCACGGTCGGGTTAAGGCAGTGGCAGAGGGAGCGAGAACCGGAGGGCTAAAGTTTTAAATTTCTAATTTCTCCCGCCTCTGCGGGATCCCGCCAAGGCGGTGATAATTTCTAATGAATATGACAGAAGAAAAAAAATCTATCTCCGCTTCCGCTCCTGCCAAAGCTATGGCGGATAAGGAAAAACAGGTTGAAAAAAATCAACCAGTGAAGAATAGTAATAAAGACAAACAAGCCGACAGCGTTAAAAAGGACGTTATTATTAGTAATGCCCAACAGCCGGCCAAACAAGGAGTTCAGCCAAAGAAAAAAGTATTCAAAGGCAGAAGAGGCGGCTTTAGAAATAGGGCAGGCAAACCGCAGGAAGAGTTTGAGCAGAGGATTATTGATATTGCCAGAGTAACGCGGGTGATGGCCGGGGGTAAAAGGATGCGCTTTAGAGTTTGTATTGCTATTGGAGATAAAAAGGGCAGAGTAGCTATTGGCTTGGCTAAAGGCAAAGATGTTGCTATTGCTGTTGCTAAATCAGTCAATAAAGCTAAAAAGAATTTTATAACCGTGCCGATCGTCAATAACACTATTCCGCATGAAGTTTATCAAAAATTAGGCGCGGCTAAAGTTTTATTTAAACCGGCCCGCAAGGGCCGCGGTATTATTGCCGGCGGCGCTGTTCGCATAGTGTTAGAATTGGCCGGAATCAAAAATGTGACCAGTAAAATTTTAGGCACTAGCAATAAGGTTAATAATGTTAAGTGTACGATTGAAGCGTTGAAGAGTTTGAATAAGGCGGAGGTGAAAAAGAAAGAGGAGAAAAAAAATAGTGATAATAAAAATAAAGGATAGAATGAGGATAGAATTTTGAATTTTGAATTTTGAATTTTGAAATAATTTTGAATGATTTAATTCCGAAACACTAAAAATTTTTAAATTATTTTTTGTTAAAAGCGGCTTAGTCTCTATCATGATAATTTTGAATAAATTTTTAATGGCAGAATGTTTAAAAATTAAAAAATTAAAGCATTATTTCAAAATTAAAAATTAAAAATTAAAAATTCTATCTTTTGATATATAATTTATATGGCATTAAATTTACACACAATTAAACCAGCCAAAGGCGTGGCTAAAAAGCGTAAAAGAGTGGGCAGAGGCAATGCTTCCGGCCGCGGTACTTATAGCGGGCGCGGAATTAAGGGCCAAAGATCTAGATCCGGCGGCAAGTCCGGGTTAAAGCGCTTGGGCATGAAAACTATTTTGCGGAATATTCCGAAAAAGCGGGGGCTTAAATCTGGCAAGCCAAAAAATCAGGTTGTTAATTTAGCTGATTTGAATAAGCATTTTAAGGATGGGGATGTGGTTAGCCCTAAAAGTTTGCTGAAAGCTGGTTTAATTGATACAATAAAAATGCCGGTTAAGGTTTTGGGGAACGGAGAATTAACGGTTAAGGGGTTGAAGTTTAGCG
>JAYEOU010000012.1:0-5710 GCA_034723335.1 Patescibacteria group bacterium | reverse complement strand
AACTTTGTTTTTAAATAGAACTAATCGTTCGGGAATAATAGAGGGCGGCCCGAGTGGGGGTATAAACCAATCTGGTTTTTGGAATGTTAAAGCTCGTTTTGTAAAAAATACAATTATTGAGCGATTGAAAAAAATAAAAGAATTTAAAAACAAAATCACAGTTAGGAATCTTGACGGAATTAAACTTTTGGAACAATTGGAAAAAAATAAAAAGAGAAATAGCTATTTTATTTTTCTTGACCCACCATATTACCAAAAGGGCAAATCGTTATATCTAAACCATTATATTGATAAAGATCATAAAGAATTATTAAAACTTCTTGAAAAATCGTCCTTAAGATGGGTTATGACTTATGACGATGTTTCGTATATTCAAAACCTTTACAATAAATTTAAAAAAAGTAAGTTTATAATAAGTCATAGTGCTTTTGAGGCAAGGCAAGGTAAAGAGATTTTGATTTTTTCCGATAATGTTACTAAAGTAGCAATCAGTTAATTTCTAAACCCACCCGCCACCCTTTTTAATTTGTAGCCGCCGCCACACCCGCCCTGCGGGCGATTCCGCTTTCGCCTTTGGGCTTCGGACGGACAAGGAAGCGAGCGGGCAAAAAGAAAGGGGGTTCCGCCAGAGGCGGACAGGCTGGGGGAAGTCATGCCCGAGGCAGATCCGCCTCGGGCGGAGAATTTTTGCCCGCTTGCCAGTCCGCCGAAGGCGGACAATGGGGTGGGAAAGCGTTTTCGCAATTCCTCTCGCAAGAGGAAGGCAAAACAGAAAAATTTTCGTTTCCTTAATTGAAAAAAATTTTGGGGGCGCGCGATTAAAAAAATTAAGAATAAAAATTATTATGTCGTTAAAAATAACCGCTCTGATATTAATCGGAACGGTTTTTTCATCCTTGTTTTATCATCTTTTATATGATGTAATAATAGTATGGATAAAGACAGTAAAAAAATAAAATACAAAAAAGGCAAACTGATGATTTTAGACGGCAATGCTTTGATTCATCGCAGTTTTCACGCTTTGCCGCCTACGATGGCCACAAAAAAAGGTGAAATAACTAACGCTGTCTACGGCTTTACCACTGTTTTAATTAAAGCCATGCGCGAATTCAGACCGGATTATATAGCGCTCACCTTGGACAAAGCGGCTCCTACTTTCAGGCATAAGGAATATAAAGAATATAAAGCTACTAGAATAAAAGCGCCTGATGAATTATACGGCCAATTCCCGCGCGTTAAAGAGATTGCTAGAGTTTTTAATATCCCGATTTATGAAAAAGACGGTTTTGAAGCTGATGATTTAATAGGCACTATTGTGGCTGAGGCGGACGGAAATATTGAAAAAATAATTGTTACCGGAGATTTGGATACTTTACAATTAGTTAATGAACATACAAAGGTTTATACTATGAAGCGCGGGCTTACTGATTCTATGATTTATGACCAGCAGGCAGTCAAGCAAAGGTATGGGCTGAATACGAATCAGATGATTGATTATAAGGCGTTGCGCGGGGATCCTTCTGACAATATTCCCGGAATTCGCGGAATTGGCGATAAAACAGCGGTTGAGCTGTTGCAACAATTTAAGACACTGGAAAATGTTTATAAAAATATTGATTCTAAAAAAATAAAAGGCAGAATAAGCGGATTGCTCAAAGAACATAAAAAAGATGCATTAATGAGTAAAAAATTAGCAACCATTAAATGCGATGTTAAAATAAAATTCAAGTTAGAAGATGCTGAATTGGTTGATTTTGATCAGAAAAAAATTGTTAAATTATTCAGTGAATTGGAATTCAAATCATTATTGCCGAGAATAAGGGAATTGGGAATTGAAAATCAAAAATTAGGCGAAAAAGGCGCTGAGGCGATGGATAAATTCAAGCGCAATGAAAAAATGTTTAGATATTATTTGATTGATGATGATAAAAAATTTAAAAAATTTTTAACTAGCTTAAAACAGCAAAAAGAATTTGCTTTTGATACTGAAACAGCTGATCTTAATTCGATCAGCGCCGAATTATTGGGCGTTAGTTTTTCCTGGAGGGCTGGAGAAGCGTATTATGTTAAGACGACAGACGACAAACGGCAGACGACAGACGATAATTTATTTAATTATAGATCAGGAATTCCCGCAATGGGCGGGACAAGCAGGAATTCCCGCAATGAGCGGGACAAGCAGAAAGCAGGAATCAGAAATCAACGGCTGAAAAAATTAAAATCTATATTGGAAAATTCTAAAATTAAAAAATTCGGGCATAATATTAAATATGATATTAAGGTTATGGCTTGTTATGGCATTAATGTTAAAGGGGTTGAATTTGACACAATGATCGCCTCCTATTTATTAAATCCAGGCACGCGCCAGCATAATTTGGATATTTTAACATTTAACGAATTCGGCCATCAGAAAATTTCTAAAGAGGATCTGCAAAACTCCGCTTTCGCTGCATCCGCCACTGCGCTCTCTGCCTCCGCTACACTCTCTGCTGACAGCCGCCGGCCAAAGCCTATGGCATCAGACGAAGCTATGGAGCGTTGGCGGCCTATGGCGTCGGACGATGCTAAAAAAGCTACGGCGGATAAAAAAGGGCTAAAAAGAAAAAATATTAATTTTGCCGAAGTTGATGCAGAAAAGCTTTCTAATTATTCCTGCGAAGACGCTGACTTTACTTACCGCTTGGCTAAAAAATTATTGCCTGAATTAAAAAAGCAAAAATTATATAAATTATTCAAAGAAATTGAAATGCCTTTGATTTTAGTTTTGGCTGAAATGGAAATGAACGGCATTATGCTTGATAGTAAATTTTTAAATGCTTTAAGCAAAAAGGTAAATGAAAAAATTAATAAATTAACAATCAAAATTTACAAGCAAGCGGGTAAAAAATTTAATATTAATTCAACCCAGCAGTTGCGTGAAATTTTATTTGAAAAATTATCAATCCCAACTAATGGCATTACAAAAACCAAAACTGGCTTTTCCACCGCGGCTGATGAGCTGGCAAAATTAAAAGACTTGCACCCGATTATTAAATTGATTCAAGAGTACCGCGAGTTAGCTAAACTGTCCAGCACTTACATAGACGCTTTGCCTAAATTGGTGAACTCTAAGACAGGCCGCTTGCACACCAGTTTTAACCAAAGCGTAACCGCTACGGGCCGCTTGTCTTCAACAGAGCCGAATTTGCAGAATATCCCTATTCGCACTGAATTGGGTCGGGAAGTCCGCCAGGCATTTATTGCTGACAAGGGCTATAAACTGCTCTCTTTGGATTATTCTCAGATTGAACTGCGTCTAACCGCGCACATGTCCAATGATAAAAAAATGATCAAAGCGTTTGCTAATGGAGCTGATATTCATCAAATTACAGCGGCGGAAATAAATCAAATTTTGCCGGACGCTGTGACTAAAGAAATGCGGCGCCAAGCCAAGGCGATAAATTTTGGCATTTTATACGGACAAGGGCCGCATGGGCTGGCGCAAGGCGCTGATATTCCTTATTGGCGCGCTAAAGAATTTATTGAGCAGTATTTTATTGTTTATAAAGATGTGAAAAAATTTATTGATAAAACAATTGATCAGGCGCGGCAGAACGGCTATGTTGAAACTTTGTTAGGCAGGCGGCGCTATTTGCCTGAAATAAATTCATCTATTTTGCAGGTGCGAAAAGCGGCGGAACGGATGGCTGTTAATGCCCCTGTTCAAGGCACGGCCGCGGATATGATTAAGATGGCGATGATAGCCGTTGGGAAACAAATAGCCACAAATTCAATAACAAATAGCCACAAGACCTCACCCCAGCCCTCTCCTTGGCAAGGAGAGGGAGTTAGGATGCTTTTACAGGTACATGATGAGCTGTTGTTTGAAGTAAAAAAAGAGATGGTGGAAGAAGCGGCGGAAAAAATTAAAAAGATTATGGAAAATGTTATAGAACTAAAAGTGCCGATTGTTGTTGATGTTAAGGTTGGAGATAACTGGGGGAAGATGCGAGAAGCAGAAATTAATTATTTTACTGTTAAAAATCGGCCCGCATTCTAATTTGTTTTAAATATTACAAAAATAATTTTATGTTAATTGCAAGGCAAAAATTAAACAAACTGCAAAACAAAAAAATTTGCATGCTTGGTTTTGGGATTGAGAATCAGGCCTTGATTAGATTTTTATTAGATAAGAAAATAAATTGTGAAATTACGATTTGCGACGCGCAAAAAAACAAAAATTTTGCGGGAACGCGCCATGGCGCGTTCCCGCAAAATAAAAATATTAATTGGCAATTAGGGAAAAATTACGATGCAAATTTAGATAAATTTGACATTATATTCCGCGTGGCAGGTTATCCGCTATTTTCTTCAAAAATCAAAAAAGCAAAAATGGTCGGGGTGGAAATATCCAGCCCCACAAAATTATTTTTTGAATTATGTCCGACAAAAAATATAATCGGCGTTACAGGAGCAAAAGGCAAAGGCACGACTGCGTCTTTGATTTATCATATTCTTAAAAAGGCAGGCAAACGGATTTGGATAGGCGGAAATATCGGCATTGCGCCGTTTGAATTTATTAATAAAATCAAAAAAAACGATTGGGTGGTTTTGGAACTGTCCAGCTTTCAATTGGAAGATATGGCAGTTAGCCCGCATATTGCCGTAATAACCAATTTTTACAAAGAGCATTTAGCTCCGGCAGATCCGAATAATCCGAATTACCATCGGTCACTGGCTGATTATTGGAACGCAAAAATGAATATTGTAAAATGGCAGAAGAAAGGTGATGAAGCGGTTGTTAATAAAAATTTAGAATTAAGAATTAAGAATTTAGAATTAAGAACAAAAAAATATTTTTTTAGCAATGCCAATAAAGACGCCGATTGTTATTTTATTGATAATAATGTTATAAAAATTCAAAATTCAAAATTCAAAATTCAAAATTTTCTCATTGGCGAACACAATAAAGAAAATGTAGCCGCGGCTGTTGAGGCTGCTAAGTTGATTGGCGTGACAAATAAAATAATTAAAAAAGCCATTGCTGAATTTAAAGGGCTTGAGCATCGTATTGAGCATGTAAAGAATGTTAATGGCGTAAAATATTATAATGACAGCTTTGCCACTACGCCAGAATCAGCTATTACCGCCTTGGAGTCATTTAATGGCCCCATAATTTTATTGGCAGGCGGCGCTGACAAAGGCAGTAGCTTTAAACAATTTGCCAAAGAGATAAAAAAACGAGTTAAATTTGTTATTTTACTAAATGGCAAAGCAACGCCCAGAATTAAAGAAGAATTATTAAAAATAAAATATCCAAAAAATAATATTAAATTGGTTAATAGCATAAAAAGCGCGGTAAAAACTGCGCGTGAAAATGCGGACAAAGGCTATGTAGTTTTACTCTCCCCTGCTTGCGCGAGTTTTGGCATGTTTAAAAATTACAAGGAAAGAGGAATAATGTTTAAACAAGAAGTGAAAGAACATTGAATTAATTTCCTTTGAATTACGAAACGCCATTTTTTTTGTCATTCCGAGCCTTAGGCGAGGAATCCCTTAAATGTGGATACTGATATTTTTACCCTTGATACAATAGCCGTGTTTAAGGGATTCCTCCTCCTTTCAGTCGTCGGAATTGTAGATGTTTACTAATTCGTTGACAGGTTTTAGTATAAATTCTACCTTTGTCATTCCTGAAAATTTTGGAGCGGATGCGGAAAAATTTATCAGG
>JAYEOU010000011.1:0-5742 GCA_034723335.1 Patescibacteria group bacterium | reverse complement strand
AAGTAGAAAACATCTTTGCATATTTTCTTATTTTTTTCGATAATCTCTATCAAATTCATCTTCAATTTCATCGTCGTATTTCAAAGAATTTAATATTTTATGAAGAGAAATAAATAATCCATTTGGTTCCTCGCTAGTAACAATATCCTCATCGTCATCTATATTCTTTTCTAAATCAACGAAGATATTTTTATAATCAGTTATCTTTCTTTCTCCTTCTTTCTGAATTTTTGCGCCCAAAAAAGCGGCATAAAGAGATGTAATTCTTTGTTGTCCATCTAACACATATTGAATTTTTTCTCCTTCTGGTAATTCTGACAAAGGAAGGTTTCCAATTTCTTTAATATCATTCATCCTCTTGTTTGTGTTCCACAAAATAAATGTTCCGATTGGATAACCTTTTAAAATGCTATCTAATAATTTTGCTGTTTTTTCTATACTCCAAACAAAATTTCTCTGAAATTTAGGGACTTTAATTTCCCCTTTTTGTATCTCTAAAATTAAATCATCATATTTTTTTGAATCTGGTTTTGGTTGTAAACTCATACTTTTTTGATTATGTTAAAAATTTTTTAATATACTCATTTCTTATTTCATCAATAAGAATTAGGTTGCCTTTTTTATCTTTTATGTGCCAATATGTCCAACCATTATTTGAAATTTTACCTAAAATCTCGGCACTCAATTTATGAATCGAACCGATTTTATCGTCTAATTTTAAAGTTGCGTCCGCTAAAATTTTGGCTTTGTATTTTTTATCTTTAGAATATAAATAATTGCCGACTTTTACGAGTTTAGTTTCAATTAAACTGCCAAATGGAACTTTTGGCTTTTTTTCTTCAATGGGATAAGTCAATAATTCATCATCAAGTGGTTTAACTTTTTTAATTCTTTCATTTGCTATTTTAATATAAAAATCTTCTTTTTCTATCCCGATAAAATTCCTTTTCAGTTTTTTAGCTACGACTCCAGTTGTTCCACTTCCCATAAACGGATCTAAAACCATATCGCCAGCATTTGAAGTTGATAAAATAATTCTAAAAAGCAGAGCTTCCGGCTTTTGAGTAGAATGGGCTTTTTCGCCATTTACTTTTATTCTTTCCCCGCCGTTGCAAATAGGAATATACCAATCACTCCTCATTTGCCTGTCGTCACTAAACGCTTTCATTGATTTGTAATGAAAAGTAAATTTTGACTTTTGATTTTTGGAAGCCCAAATTAATGTTTCTTGTGCGTTATTAAAACGAGTGCCTTTAAAATTAGGCATTGGGTTTGTCTTAATCCAAATAACATCATTTAAAACCCATAATCCAATATCTTGCATGATTTTTCCGACACGGAAAATATTATGATAACTGCCAATAACCCAAATTGAGCCGTCTTTTTTTAAAACTCTTTTACACTCTTTCAACCAGTCATAGGTAAATTTATCATATTCTTCAAAAGAAGAAAATTTATCCCATTTATCATTTACAGCAGATACTTTAGTTTGATTTGGACGATAAAGCTCGCCTTGCAATTGTAAATTATAAGGCGGATCGGCAAAAATTAAATCAACCGAATTTTCAGGCAATTTTTTTAATTCCTCTATACAATCGCCTTTGATTATTTTGTTTAGATATTTTTTATCCATAATTATTTCATTAAATCATCAATGCCAACTCCAAGCCCCTTGGCAATTTTTACCACAGTTTGAATCGTTGGTCTTGTTATTACATTTGATTCAATTTTTGTTAGTGTTGTATAGGGAAGCTCGGCTTTTCTTGCAAGTTCATCCTGCGTTAAGCTCTTTTTGTTTCGTATTTTCTTTATTTTATCCCCGATATTTTCTTGATTATTGTTTTGACTTTTCATAATTTCCAAAGTATGATAGTATTAGTATGTAAGATATTACTACCTTTCATTTATATGATAACATGTATTTTATTTTTACTCAACAATTTTATCTAAAAATCCCCACCGTTTTGCTCGCTCTGCGAGCGTGGAAGCAAAAGGGTAAAAAGGCCCCAGTAGTACAGCAAAACTGACTACGGGGTAAAAAGGGGGTTCCGCCAGAGGCGGACGGGATCTTCTAAAAAAGATTGGTTCAAACTTCCAAATTCAAAACCAAAACATTTCTTTTTCGCCACGCGGAGCGTGGCAAATCGTTGCAAAATCAGCCCTTTTCGCGCGGAGCGCGACCGCGCCACAGGCGCGGGAATAAACAAAAATCCCCCAAAACTCTGAAATTGTAAATTGGCGGAGAGTGGGAGATTCGCCACGGCATCCGCCGTGGCGCCCTGTCGGATGACAGGGCGAACTGTCCGCCGTGGCGCCCTGTCGGATGACAGGGCGAACTCCGGGAACCCGTTAAAGCTCAACAATTTTTTAATCCCGCACTAATGCGGAGAGTGGGAGATTCGCCACGGCATCCGCCGTGGCACCCTGTCGGATGACAGGGCGAACTGTCCGCCGTGGCGCCCTGTCGGATGACAGGGCGAACTCTCTACATTCTACTTTAATATTAACTATCGCTTAACTAACTAATGCGGAGAGTGGGAGATTCGAACTCCCGTGGGCTTTCACCCGCTTGCTTTCCAAGCAAGTGCCATAGGCCTCTAGGCGAACTCTCCCAAAAAAAAATTTCTAAATTATCTAATTAGTTACTGTGCAACTAATTAACATTATTGATATGCCTCTCAATAACACTCTTCATTCCTTCCTCGTCTGCCCCGTCCAAAGCCACATAATCTTCAAAGGGCGCGGCGCCGGCAAACTGTTCGCCATTAACAAAAATCGTTGGCGCGCCAATAACGCCCGCGTTTTTGCCCTCTATTATTTGCGCGTTAATTTTGTCTTTATATTTTTCTGTTTCCAAGCATTTGTTAAATTGGCTTCTATTCAAGCCAATCTCAACTGCGTCTTTTTTAAACCGCTCCTTATTCATTTGCTTTGCTTTATTGTCAGCAAATAATTTATGATACATTTGCCAAAACTTGCCTTGCTCAGCCGCGCATTCCGAGGCAATCGCCGCTGTCATGGCATTAGTATGCATGGCTAAAGGATAATGGCGAAAAGCAATCACTGCGTTATCGCCAAATTCCTGTTTAATCCTCTCAATAACATTATAAAATTTAAGGCAAAACGGACAGCCAAAATCATTATATATTATTAATTGCGCCGGCGCTTCAAGACCGCCCCAAAGATGATCCGTATTATCAATGGCTCTAACTTGTTTTATTGACTGGCTCCAGGCTTTTTTTATTGTATCGTTATTTGCCTGTTTCAACGCTTCCGCTTCAGTATTAATCTGCTGTTGTTTGATATTGCTTTCCTTATTTTTTAAATAAACAGCCAAAACAGCGGTTATGCCAAATATACAAACTATTATTAAAACAGTTAAAAATGTAAATTTATTTTTAATCATATAATAAAGTATGTTACGCGTTGCAAATTTTTGGCTTTTCTTTATGCCATTTTGTAGCCTGCTGATAATTATGGGCAATCCTAAAAATAGTTGCTTCGTTAAATCTTCTGCCAATCAACTGCATGCCCACTGGCAAATTTACCTCGTTAGATAATTTCTCTTGTTCATCTAATTTATTGTATTTTCTTGATTTGTTTTCTCTATTACTGCCATCTTTTTTCTCATATCTAACGGGGCGGGCAAAACCGCATGGCACGGAAATTGCCGGCAAGCCAGCCAAAGACGCGCTGGACATAAAGATATCTTCTAAATACATCTTTAAAGGATCCTGCGCCTGTTCTCCAATCTTAAAAGCAAAATGAGGAGAAGTAGGCGTTAAAAAACAATCCACAGTATCTAAAACTTGGTCCATTTCCTGTTTGATTTTGGTTCTTACTTTTTGCGCCTGTAAATAATAAGCGTCATAATAGCCGGCTGACAAAGCATAAGTTCCCAGCATAATTCGGCGCTTGGCTTCAGGCCCAAATCCCCTGCCTCTGTTTTTTAAATAAACCTCCATTAAATTTTTAGCTTTTTCTTCTGATAAACCATATCTTATCCCGTCAAAGCGGGCTAAATTTGAACTAATTTCACTTGGCGTAATAATATAATAAGCTGGTACAGCGTATTTGGTGTAAGGCAGGCTGACATCAACTATTTCAGCGCCCATTTTTTCAAATTTTTTTATCGCATCTTTAACAACTTGCTCAACTTGCTTGTCCATTCCTTTAATAAAATACTCTTGCGGCACCCCAATTTTCAAACCTTTAATATTTTTGTTAATTTTATTTACATAATCATCCACTTTAATATCTGGTGCAGCGGCGTCATTTTTATCATGCCCTGCTATTATGTTTAAAATAATGGCGGCATCTTCCACTGTTTTAGTTATTGGGCCTGGCACATCAGTTGAAGAAGTCATTGCGATAAGCCCAAACCTTGAACTTCGCCCATAAGTCGGCTTAAGTCCGATCACTCCGCAAAAACTGGCAGGACACCTAATTGAACCGCCTGTATCAGTGCCTAAAGCAAAAATGCACATGTCAGCCGCTACTGCCGCGGCTGATCCGCCGGATGAGCCGCCTGGCGCGCGATCTAAATCATAAGGATTATGAGTTGGTCCAAATACTGAATTTTCCGTTGAAGCGCCATGCGCGAATTCATCCAAATTTGCCTTGCCTAAAAGTATTGCCCCGGCTTGCTTTAATTTTTTAATAATAGTCGCGTCATAAGGAGCAATATAATTTTCTAAAATTTTTGAAGCCGCAGTTGTTTTAATGCCTTTGGTTAACATATTGTCTTTCGCAACATACGGAATGCCTAATAATTTCTCTTTTTCTCCTTTCGCTATTCGTTCATCTGCCTGCTTAGCCGCTTCCAATGCCTCTTGTTCGCAAATCGTAAGCAAAGCATTTATACTTTTATCAACTTCCTTAATGCGCGCCAAACACGCTTTAGTTAATTCAACTGAAGTTATTTCCTTTTTCGCCAATTTATCACTAGCTTGAGTTATTGTAAATTCATTAAGCTTCATATTTAAAAATTGAAAATTGAAAATTATTTAAAAATTAGAAATTAAAAATTAAAAATTTATTCAAGCACCCTCTTAACCTTTACCTGCCTATCTTCCAACTCAGGCGCCTGCTTTAAAGCATTCTCCGCCTCTTGCTTATCCCATTCTTCAACTTTATCTTCCCGAAAAACATTTGCCAAACCGGTCACTTGCGCGGTTGGCTCCACATCAGCTACATTCACTTTCTGCAATTGATCAATATAATTTAAAACATCTGACAGCTGGCTGCCATAAATTTTTAGCTCTTTTTCAGTCAACTCTAACCGAGCTAATTTCGCGATATGTTTAATTTGTTTTTTAGTTAACTTCATACGAATAATTACAAATTACAAATATTTTCACAACTTCACAAGTCATTATATACATCAAACAATATTCCCACAATATTAGACTTGTCGCGTAATTAGTTTTGTAACGACCCCAGTTATCCAACGGGGTAAAAATTTTCAGATTTTGAGATAAATTTTTCAAAAATTTTATAAGCTTATATAGAAGGTTTAATGGTCAAAAATGGTTGCTGTTTTAAAAATTATATTTGAAATAATTATACCAAAGAATAAAATTTCGCCTGTTCTTTTTAGTTAATCCTCTGTGGACATTAAGATTGTTTTTAAGATAAGAAAATCTGCTTTCCAGACCGTTGCTTGATTTAGGTGTTTCAGGGTTATCTAAATAATGAAACATATTTGGCAGAGCATTTTTAATCAATGATCTGGTTCGTCTT
>JAYEOU010000010.1:0-27235 GCA_034723335.1 Patescibacteria group bacterium | reverse complement strand
TTGATCAGTGTTTCAAGTTCAAAGACAAAGTTTATTTTATTGAACAGAAAATCAGAGACGACCACGACTCCACAAAAAAGAGAGGACAGATAGAAAATTTTGAAAAGAAATTAAATGAAATGATTGACAAATATGGCGAGAAAAATCTTGTTGGTATTTTCTATTTTATTGATCCAGATTTACAAAAAAATAAAAATTATTATAAAACGGAGCTTAAAAAAATGTCTCATGATTATGGCGTTGAAATTTATTTATTTTACGGCGCTGAATTGTTTGATTTTTTGAAACAAAAAAATATTTGGGACGAGATTTTGAAATATTTAGAGCAATGGAAAAAAGCAATTCCCGATTTTCCTGAAACAAATTTTGATATTGACGCTGAAAGTTCTTTTGAAGAAATAAAAGACTTGTCGCCAAGTCTTTACAGAAAAATTTTTCAAAACGATGTTATTTTTAACGAAATAATTTTGACAATTTTCCCAGAAAAGAAAACTTTAAAATTATTGCTTGATTATTTCAAAGAAAAATCATCCGAAAAAATTATTTATAAGACCATTGCCAATTTGCTTGAAGAAAAATTGGAAAGTTAATTTTTATGCTTCCTAAAAATGAGATTATACATGGTGATTGCATAGATGTTTTAAAAAATTTTCCTGAAAATTCCTTTGACTTAATTTTTGCCGACCCACCATATAATCTGCAATTACCTCAAAATAGAAAACTTTTGCGAGAAAACGGAACAGAAGTAATCCCAGTAAATGACGATTGGGATAAATTTGAAAGTTATGAAGATTATGACAATTTTACTGAAAATTGGATCAAAGAATGTCAAAGGATTTTAAAACCAACGGGGACAATTTGGATTATGGGAATGTATCACAATATTTTTCGTGTTGGTAAAATTATGCAGGATTTAGGATTATGGTTTTTAAATGATGTAATTTGGGTAAAAATTGACGCTATGCCGAATTTCAACGGCAGAAGATTTACGAATAATCACGAAACGCTAATTTGGGCGGTAAAAAATAAAAATTGCAAAAACTACACTTTTAATAACGAATTTTTAAAACAAATGAACGGCGGACAACAAATGAAAGACACAGATTGGATTTTTGGCTTATGTAGAGGACCAGAAAGATTGAAAGACAAAAACGGAATAAAAGCACACCCTACACAAAAACCATTAAAATTAATTCAGCAAGTTTTGCTTTCTGCGAGCAATAAGGGCGATTTGATTTTAGATCCGTTTTTAGGAAGCGGGACAACTGCCGTTGTTGCGAAAGCTCTTGATAGAAACTGGATAGGAATTGAGAGAGAAAAGAAATATGTTGATTTAGCAAATACTAGAATCAAAAAATATGGAAAATAAACGAAAACACCTAGAATTTATTCAGGGAATTATTAGTAGAATGGCTGGTAATTTGTTTTTCTTGCGTGGTTGGACAATCACATTAATTGCAGCACTACTTGCACTATTTATAAAAGGCAATAATTCTGAATATGTTATTTATTTTCTCTTAGTTCTTATTGTCGTTTTTTGGATTTTAGATAGTTATTTTCTATCACAAGAACGATTGTTTAGAGATTTATATAATTATGTGAGAAAATTAAAAGAAGAAGATATTGACTTTTCAATGGATACGAGCCAATTTAAGAAATACAAAAAGAATACTTTGGTGTATGCAATGTTTTCCTCTACACTTCTAGTTTTTTATTTGCCCTTGATTGGCATTGCATTGTTTATTGTTTATTTAATAAATTAAATTTAAAATTATGGCAAAAAAAGTATTCGTTAGTTTTGATTTTGATAACGACAGTGGAATAAAAAATTTCGTAATGGGACAAGCGAAATTAGATACCTCACCTTTTTGGGGTGCTGATTGGTCTATGAAAGAGGAGGCCCCACAACATAGCTGGGAAGATGAAGCAGAAAAGAGAATAAAACAATGCGATATTGTTCTCGTTATGGTTGGAAAATACACTTATAAAGCAAGCGGGGTATTAAAAGAAGTTGGTTTTGCGCGACAGCATAATAAACCAATTGCACAAATTATTGCATACTCTGATTTTGTAAATCCAACCCAAGTTGCAAATGCAGGTCGATTGTATAGATGGAGTTGGGAAAATTTAAAAACATTACTCAAATAATTATGGCAACAAAAAGACAAGTTTTTTATAGCTTTCACTACAAACCCGATTGTTGGCGAGCGGCAACAGTTCGTAGTATTGGCACTATTGAAGGAAATAAACCAGCACCGGACAATGATTGGGAGACGATTACAAAAGGCGGCGATGAAGCAATCAAAAAATGGATAAAAAAACAAATGGAATATCGTTCATGCACAGTTGTTTTGGTCGGAAAAAATACAGCAAACAGAAAATGGATAAATCACGAAATTATTGAATCCTGGAATGCCAAAATGGGAATAGTTGGAATACACATTTATGGGCTAAAAAATCAAGAAGGTTATATATCAGAAAAAGGATCAAATCCTTTTGATTACATAACTTTCAAGTCAGGTAAAAAACTGTCAGAAGTCGTGAAATGTTATACTCCGTCCGGATCAAATAGTAAAGAACGATATGATTGGATTTCAAAATATTTATCAGCAACAGTTGAGGAGGCAATAAAAATTAGAAATAATAATTAAACCAGCCGAAAAAAATCGGGCCCCGCTATCCAGCGGGATAAACTCCGCCGAAAAGCAAAAGGGCCCCATAGCAATCCTTCGCTTCGCTCAGGATGCAACGGGGTAAACAAAAATTCTTTCTTTTTGCTTGCCCCGTAGTCAGCTTTGCTGTACTACTGGGGCCCTTTTGCGATTAAGAATAGAGTCCGCCAGAGGCGGATAGACTGTTTCCGCTTTTCTTTGAATAAGAGAAACATCCGCCAATACGGCGGATGCCGTGGCGCCCTAACATCCGACAGGGCGCCACGGCGGATGCCGTGGCGAATCTCCCACTCTCCGCAAGCGCAATAAAAACCACCAGCTAATCTTGACGCGCTTTCTGCTGAAACCAAAAAACTGGAAGCGATTTACCAACAAAAATTAACTGATTTGGAGGAGTTGAAAAAGTCGGTTTTGAAAAAGGCGTTTAGCGGGGAATTATGAGACTGGATTCCCGCTTTCGCGGGAATGACAGAGGGGAAGACGTTTAAAAGAAAATATAGATTTCTATATTATCCTTTAAACTTGCAAAAGAAAATATAATATGTTATATTATCAGTATGAAAAATTATAAAGCAGGAAAATTAAAAAGTACTAAAGGTTTATTTATGGGCAAGAACATTGCTTATGATTACTTTTTGCCGTCTTTAATAAATCGTGAATTTGATATAGAAAATAAAAAAATATTTATTTATCTTGAGGAGGTAAATAGATTTTTAGGTGAGTTAAACGCATATGGGACATTAGTTCCGGATGTAAATTTTTTCATACAAATGCATGTTGTGTCAGAAGCAGTTTCTTCATCAAAGATCGAGGGAACAAAAACAGGAATGGATGAAGCGCTTCTGTCGGTGGATGAAATTGACCCGGAAAAAAGAGATGACTGGCAAGAGGTAAAAAATTATATTAAGGCAATGAATGACGGAATAGCAAATTTAAAAAAATTGCCTGTTTCAACGCGCCTTATTAAAAAAACACATAAAATTCTTTTATCTGGAGTACGCGGTGAACGCAAAATGCCCGGAGAAATTCGCGCTAGTCAAAATTGGATTGGCGGGGGATCCATAAATACCGCGCATTTTATTCCACCACGCCAAGAAGAATTACCCGAGCTATTATCTGACTGGGAAAAATTTTGGCATAATGAAAATTTAAATATTCCAGTTTTAATAAAATCAGCAATTGGGCATTATCAGTTTGAAACAATTCATCCGTTTTTAGATGGCAATGGTCGTATCGGACGATTATTAATCTCTTTGCAACTTATAGAAAAGGGCTTTATTCAATATCCTGTTTTGTATATTTCTAATTTTTTTGAGAGATACAGGCAATCATATTATAATGCTTTGAGTGAAGTGCGCGCTAATAACAATTTAGAACAATGGATTTTATTTTTTCTGGAAGCAATCATTGAAACAGCAAAAAAATCAAAACAAACCTTTGAAAATATCATAAAATTGAGAGAGGTATTTGAAGGTAAAATTTTAACATTAGGCAAGAAATCTAAAAATGGCAGAAAATTATTAATATATCTTTTTTCAGATCCAATTATTTCCGTTAAAGATGCCGAGAACGCGTTAGATATTAAATATAAAGCAGCAAATAATTTAATAGAAGATTTTGTTAATTTGGGAATTTTAATAGAGAAAACAGGTTTTTCCAGAAATCGTATTTTTATTATGAATGAATATATTAAACTTTTTAGGAAATAATTTATGAACGAAGCAGAAACACGAGCCGAATATATTGACCCAAAGCTCAAAGCGAGCGACTGGGGCGAAGTGGAGGGATCAAAAGTCCTGCGCGAATTTCGCATTACTGACGGCAAAATTCAAACAGGCGGCACAAGAAGCAAGCCGGAGATTGCCGACTATATTTTGGCATATAAAAATCAAAAAATCGGTGTGATAGAAGCCAAAGCCGAAAGTTTGCCCGCCGCCGAAGGAGTGGCGCAAGCCAAAGCGTATGCCGAAAAACTGCGTATTGATTATACCTACGCCACCAACGGCAAAAAGATTTACGCCATATCCATGAAAACCGGCGAGGAAGGCGAGATTTCTGATTTCCCAACTCCTGACGAATTATGGAATAAAACTTTTTCCGACTGGACGGAATGGAAAGAAAAATTTTCCAGCGGGCAAAATGAGGGAGAATACGGCAAACGCTATTATCAAGAAATTGCCATCAATAATATTTTGAAAGTTGTGGCGGAAGAAAAAAATAGAATTCTTTTGACAATGGCGACCGGAACCGGAAAAACCGCTGTGGCTTTTCAGAAAAATCTGTATGCGAAAGTAAAAGTTTAAGGTGGCGCGCCAACTTAGTTGGCACAGCCTCAAACTCTGCCGAAAAAAATCGGGCTCCGCTATCCAGCGGGATAAATTCCGCCGAAAAGCAAAAGGGCCCCATAGCAATCCTTCGCTTCGCTCAGGATGCAACGGGGTAAACAAAAATTCTTTCTTTTTGCTTGCCCCGTAGTCAGCTTTGCTGTACTACTAGGGCCCTTTTGCGATTAGAAATAGAGTCCGCCAGAGGCGGATAAACTGTTTCTGCTTTTCTCTGATTAAGAAAAACATCCGCCAATACGGCGGATGCCGTGGCGCCCTATCATCCGACAGGGCGCCACGGCGGATGCCGTGGCGAATCTCCCACTCTCCGCAAGCGCAATAAAAGCCACCAGCTAATCTTGTTGGTGGTTGTTTACCCCGTTAAATAAAGCCGTTGATGAAATCGGCGGTAGTAAATTAGTCGCAGTCGGTGGTTTAAGGCCACCGACAGGCGACACATATTTAACGGGGTTTACTTTAGCATATTTTTTTTGACCTAATTGAAATTTTGGATTATAATAAAATTACACATAACGCATTTTTTTATTTATTATATGAAGCTAATTATAGATAAAAATCAAATAAATATGGCGCCGGAGCAGTTTTTGCGAAAAGCCGGCTACGGCCATATCCGCGATAGGCACACTGGCAATGACAGTTTTGCCAGGCGGCTTGGCAGCGGTTTTTATCCAAGATTGCATATGTATGTTCAGGAAGATGAGGGGAAAGCTATTTTTAATCTGCATTTAGATCAAAAGCAGGCAAGCTATGCCGGATCACACGCGCATAATGCGGAGTATGGAGGGGAAGTTGTTGAGGGGGAGATTAATAGATTAAAAAAGTTAATCAGCATTATATAAATGTTAAACTCAATTTCTAATTTTCAATCCGCCAGCTGGCGGATAATTTTCATTAAATTTTTAACGTATAAATTTTTATTGCATTAAATATTCATTGTTTGAAAATTAATTTATTGAAAATTTAATAGAAATTATAAATTATAAATTGAAAATTAATTATAGTTTTGCATTTTGAGTTTTTATTATATGAATCAACCTTCTGATGAAATAAAATCAAGATTGGACATAGTTGATGTTATTCGCGATTATATCCAGCTAAAGCCGGCTGGCATAAATTTTCGCGCGCTTTGCCCTTTTCACAGGGAGAAAACTCCGTCTTTTATGGTGTCGCCGGAAAAGCAGATTTGGCATTGCTTTGGATGCTCTAAAGGAGGCGACATTTTTTCGTTTGTTATGGAAATGGAAGGCATCAGTTTTGTGGAAGCTTTGCGCTTGCTCGCGCCTAAGGCCGGAGTGCGGTTAAAAAGGCAAGATCCGAAATTAACTTCCCAGCGCAATCGCTTGTTGGATATTATTGAATCATCAAGCAAGTATTATCATGAGATTTTATTAAAAAGCGGCAGCGCGGGCCAGGCGCGAAAATATTTGGCTGAGCGCGGATTAACCGAAGAAACCATTGAAGAATGGCGGATTGGCTATAGCCCGGACAGCTGGGATGACTTAATTAATTTTTTAAAAACCAAGGGTTATAGTGAAAATGAAATTTTTTTGGCTGGAATGATTGTAAAAAAAGGGATTAAACGCGCCGCTACCCTCCAAAAAGGCGGGCAGGTAAATGACGCGCATGCGAATGAGAATAATGTAGACAGATTTTATAATAGATTCAGGGGACGAATTATGTTTCCAATCAAAGATGTTAATGGATTGGCCGTGGCTTTTTCCGCGCGTGTCAGTCCAGAGAAAGAAGCGGAAGAAAAAATGGGAAAATATATAAACAGCCCGCAAACCATGATTTATGACAAATCAAAAATTTTATTCGGCATGGATAAAGCAAGAATGGAAATTAAAAAACAGGATTTAGCTATAATTGTTGAGGGTCAGATGGATGTAATTACGGCGCATCAGCATGGTTTTAAAAATGTGGTTGCTTCTTCAGGCACGGCTTTAACATTTGAACAAGTTAAATTAGCGCAACGTTATACAAATAATTTAACTTTTGCCCTTGACGCGGACATGGCAGGAGAATTGGCGATTAGCAGGGGAGAAGATATTGTAAAAGATGTTGATTATCAGGAAATTAAATCCGAAGATTCTTTTGGCAGAATACGCAAATACATTGATCCTCTTTTAAGTTATAATATGAATATAAAAATTGTTGAGATGCCAAACGGAAAAGATCCTGATGAATGTATTAAAAACAGCCCCGAAGAATGGCAAAAAGCGGTAAAAGAAGCTAAGCCAATAATGCAATATCACTTTGATAAGATTTTAACAGGTTTGGATTTAGATAATATTGAAGATCGCCGCCAGGCCACAAAAAAATTATTGCCTAAAATCGCCAAATTAAATAATAAAATTGAACAGGATTTTTGGCTAAAAAAATTAAGCCAAACAATTGATGTAGCGGAAAATTTTTTATTTGAAGCTTTATCAGACGCCAATCCGCCAGCCGGCGGACGCCAATCCGCCAGTCGGCGGACGCCAATCCGCCAGTCGGCGGACGCCAATCCGCCAGCTGGGGGACGCCAAGAAACGCCAGACGCTGTTCAATTTAAGCGCAGCCGTGAAGAAAAGTTATCTGAATTATTATTGGCTTTAATATTAAAATTCCCTTTGCACATTGAATATGCTACGAGCCGGATCAATACTAATCAAATTATTGGTTCAGTTAATCGGCTTATTTACAGAAGTTTAATAATTTATTATAATAAAGCTGTTAATGATTGGACGCAGCAAGCCCCAATAGGGCAAGAAGTAAATAGCGCCTTGGAGATAAATTATCAGGATTTTAAAGATTGCCTTGCGCAAAATATAGATGACAAGAAAGATGATAAGAAGAAGGATAGCCAGCCGCAGGTTCTGCATCAGAGCGCGGAGCAGGCCATAGACATGCTGGCGCTTTTAGCTGATAAAGACTTTTATAATTATAGCCAGGAGCAAGCCAAGGATGAAATTATTAGAATTATTATTACTTTAAAAAAGTCTTATTTGGCCGATAAATTAAGAGAGATTACCAAGCTAATCGCCCAAACAGAAGAGGAGGGTGATGAAATTAAATTAAAAGATTTAATGGAAAAATTTAAGGGATTAACCGAGGAGATGGGAGAAATTAAGAATTAAGAATTACGAATTAAGAATAATAAATAAATCCTTAATTCATAATTCGTAATTCTTAATTTTCTTTAAATTATTTATGGTTAAAAAAAATTTCGCCAAAAGCGGATCCGTGTTTGGCGGAAAAAAAATAAAATTTAAAACAGCTGTCGGCGCGAGAAAACGCAAAAAGAAAATTGTTAAAAAGCGAATTATTCAACCTAAAAAGAAAATAATTAGAAAAGGCGCTATTGTAAAAGCAGTTAAAAATGTTGGTAAATACAGGAAAAAAATAATTAAGAAAAAAGTTCGCTTTGATTCAAGTAAAGCGAGGCGAGCGGTTGAAAAAAAAATTGCGGCAAAGCGGGAAATAATTAAGCCAACTGAGGAGCAAATTAAAGAGTTGATTGCCAAAGGCAGATCGCGCGGTTTTGTCACGGAAACTGAATTGTTATATGTTTTTTCCGAAGCGGAAGAATATATTTATGATTATGAATTAATTTTAGACGAATTACAAAATAACGGCATTCAGATAGCTGAAGATATTGAAGGATTTTTAGATATTTCAACTGGCGCTGACAAAAAGAAAAAGCAGCAAATTTCAAGTATAATTAATACAGTGAACAAAAAAAAGAGATTTGACATATCTGAATTAAGCTCTGATTCAATTCAAATGTATTTGCGGGAGATAGGCAAAGTGCCGCTGCTTTCCATGCAGGAAGAGATTAATTTGGCTAAACGAAAAGAAAAGGGCGATAAAGAAGCTGAATATCAATTAATTGAAGCCAACTTACGGCTTGTTGTTTCTATTGCCAAAAAATTTGCCAGGGCCAAAGGGCTCTCGCTTTTGGATTTAATTCAGGAAGGCAATATTGGATTATTCCGCGCTGTTGAAAAATTTGAATATCGCAAAGGGTATAAATTTTCTACTTATGCCACATGGTGGATTAGGCAGGCTATTACCAGAGCGCTGGCAGACCAGTCTCGCACTATTCGTATTCCAGTGCACATGGTGGAAACAATAAATAAATTTCAGCAGATTCAGAGGCAGTTAATTCAGAATTTAGGCCGCGAGCCCCTGCCTGAGGAAATTTCGGCCGAGATGGGCGAGGATATTGATAAGGTTCGGCATATTATAAAAATTTCCCAGGATACTATTTCTTTAGAAACCACAATTGGCGAAGATGAAGAAGATTCAACTTTAGAGGATTTTATTGAAGATATAAAAAGTGTTACGCCTGACCGAGCCGCCGCTTTGCAGTTGCTTAAAGATTATGTAAAAAAGGTGATTTCTCAATTATCTCCGCGCGAGCAAAAAATACTGGAAATGCGCTTTGGTTTGATTGACGGCGTGGCGCATACATTAGAAGAAGTGGGACAGGAGTTTGATGTTACGCGCGAGCGCATCAGGCAGATTGAAGCTAAGGCGCTGGAGCGCATTCAGAAGTATGAGGGGATTGAGAAGTTGAGGGACTTCTAATCGTATAACGCGTAACGCGTAACGATTTATTTATATTTTAACGTTATATGTTATGCGAGGAGTGTTGACATTTTTTGATATTTTGTTAATATATTTTTAGCGCCGTGAGGCATTTAAATTTAGGCATTTTTAAATACATTCCCGGGTAGCGCAGCGGTAGCGCAGTTGGCTGTGAACACAAATAAAAAACGCAGCTTCCTTGAGTAATCAAGGTTGAAAAACAAGGTGAACTGTCTGGGAACCTAAATTTCATTCCTTACAAAGAATGGAATATGGTAATCAGCAGCCAATCCTTCGCTAAAGCTTCGGGTTGCAAGCAGCCTTAATTTTTTAGGCAGGCTTGCCCGCAGTAGCTATCGGAGGCAGGTTCAGAGACTATCCCGAAAGGGAGTACCTTTCTTTTATAAAAGATTGGGAAGCGCCTTGCCCCCGTTGTTCGCGAACGGCGGGGTGATGATATAGTCCACGCCTTTAGGAAACTAAGGGATAAGTGTAACCAATTGGTCGTCGGTTCGAATCCGACCCCGGGAGCCAAAAAAATAACCGCCCTTTGCAGCAAATGGCGGTTATTTTATTTAGCTCCGCCAGCCGGCGGAGGAGGCAAGCGGAAACGCACCTCATTCTTGTTCTGGATTTTCTTTCTTGTCCGCCGTAGCTTTAGCAGAGGAGGAGAAAAAAGTTCCCTCCAAAGGCGGGCAGGCGGATTTCGTTCAGAATACGGAGCATTAAAAAATAGGCATTTTAGGCCTGTTTTTTAAATTCTAGATAAGGCTAATTTGGTGCAAATTAGCCTTATTGCTTGGTCGGCTTGTAAAAAATGTTTTTCTTTTTGCTAAAACGGATCAATTTACTTTGTTTAACTAAAATATTAAGATAATTAGCTGCTTGGGCATCTTTTACCCCAGTTAGTTTTTCCACCTCGTCATTAGTTATTTTTTGCTTTATCTATTGTTTTTAAACATTTAGCGCAGATTTTTATTTTTTTGCCGTCAATTATTTTTGACTGCAAATTAATATTTTGGCGCCGAAGCGTTTTAATATTGGAATGAGAGCGTTTCGCGCCTTTAGTTGAGCCGCGTCCGCATAGATCGCATTTTTTAGACATATCTTTTTCGCATAACGCATAACTCATAACGCGTAACGCATTTATATTTTTATTAAAAGTATTTTTAGGTTATCATATTTTGATTAAATTTGCAAGGTGTGATAAAATAATTTAAAATAACCAATAACTAAGGATATATTTGAAATAACTAATAAAAAATAAAAATTTTTGCTTTCCGCTTTTTAATAATATGTTAATTTTACTATTTACAATTTTCGCTTTAATCATGTCTGCAATTCTTCATGAGTACGCCCATGGCTGGGTTGCTTATAAATTAGGGGATAATACTGCTAAAGACGCCGGCAGATTAACTTTGAATCCAATAGCCCATCTTGATTTATTCGGTTCTATTATTCTGCCTTTGTTGTTAATTATGTCCAAAACCGGATTTATAATTGGCTGGGCCAAGCCGGTTCCATATAATCCGTATAATTTGCGTGACCAAAAATACGGGGATTTAAAGGTGGCTATTGGCGGGCCGGCAACAAATTTTCTTTTGGCGATTTTATTCGGCCTGATTGCCCGATTAATGCCATTGTCGGCAATACTAAAGCAAAATTTAATTGTTAATTATTTTAGCGGCAATCATGATTTTTTATTAAACCAAATGCATGGATCAATGATAGTTAGTATTTTTGTCTTGTCTATTATCGCGGTTTTTATAAATTTACTGTTAATGATTTTTAATTTAATACCAATCCCGCCATTGGACGGTTCAAAGGTTTTGATGACATTTTTATCAGCTGATTGGAAAGCAAAATTTCACAGGGTAGAGCCGTATGGCATTTTTATTATTTTATTTTTACTCATGTTCGGCTTTTTCAGTTTGATTTGGCCGGTACTGCTGTTTTTGTTTGGGTTGATTGTTGGGCTATAACGCGTAACACATAACACATAACACATAACATATAACGCATAATATTCAATTAATTTAAAGTGGGCAAAAATTATAAAGAATCAAAAATATCTATTTTTTATGGAATATCAAAATAATGAATTTGAATCGAAAACTTTTAAGGATGTGAATTTTACAGACAAGTCTTTTAAGAATTCGAGCTTTACAGATTGTGTTTTTGAAAATTGTAATTTATCTAATGTGAATTTAGAAAATACTCGAATCCAAGATACTATATTCAAAAGTTGTAAAATTATGGGCTTAAATTTTTCGCAATGTAATAAATTAATTATTAGCTTTACTTTTGAAAATTGTTTTATTTCTATGTCTATTTTTTCTGATTTGAATTTGAAAAACATTATTTTTGAAAGTTGCCAAATCTTTGAATGTGATTTTATAGAAACTGATTTGACAAAAGCAAATTTTGAAAATTCAGATTTAAAGAATAGTCGTTTTCAAAAATCAAATTTGAGTTACGCATCTTTCAAAAATGCCAGAAATTATAGTATAAATCCAAATAATAATATTCTTAAAAAAACAAAGTTTTCGATTCCAGAAGTAATTGGATTATTGGATATTTTTGATATAAAATTAGAATAAGCCCGCTTTAAATTAACTCTTCGGAATTCGCTTCGCGACCGCTTGTAGCTATTCCTCGTCGCTATCGCGAGAATATAACAAGGATTTAACGGTTCCAGAGTCTTGCAGGTTTCTCCACCCAAATTAAATTTTGGAGATCATTCGCCCTCGGGCTTTGCCCATGAGTGGCTCACTCCAACTCTCAAAATTCAACTTCGTTAAATTCCGATATAATATGTAATAAGAATAAATTATTATATTCTATATGTTACATCTTATGTGTTACATGGCTATGTGTTGCATGGCGGGGGTTGACTTATTTTTTATATTTTGTTAAATTAAAATAGAAATATTCAATTTAAGATTTTAGATTTTAGATTTAAGATTGCCGATTTCTAACTTGGCATTTTTTGTTTTAAATATAAATCTAAAATCTGCAATTTAAAATCAAAAATTCCATTATGCCTACTATAAACCAGCTTGTCCGCAAAGGGCGGAAGACAACTAAAAAGAAAAGCAAATCTCCTGCCATGCAGACTGTTTTGGATACTTTGCACAGGAAAAGGGCCAATTTGCCCAAGGGCTCTGCTTTTAAGCGGGGAGTTTGTTTAAAGGTAACTACAACTACGCCGAAAAAGCCGAACTCTGCATTGCGTAAAATCGCTCGTGTCAGATTGTCCAATGGCATGGAAGTTACAGCCTATATTCCCGGCGTAGGGCATAATTTACAAGAGCATTCCATTGTTTTAGTTAAAGGCGGCAAAACTCCTGATTTACCCGGTGTGCGCTATAAAGTTGTGCGTGGCGTTTATGACGCTCAGGGCGTGGAAGGCAGGAAGCAATCCAGAAGCTGTTATGGAGTGAAAAGGAATAAAAAATAAATATTTTTGAATTATGAAACGCCATTTTTTTGTCATTCCGGAATGACAAAAAAGAATTGTTTTGTAATTTAAACAAAATTATACTAAAAATTTATGCGTGGAAAACAAGCGCCAAAACGAATAATTCAAGGCGATGTAAAATATAATGATCAAGAGGTTGCTAAATTTATCAATTATATAATGCGCCGCGGCAAAAAATCTATAGCTCAGAACATTGTTTATAGCTGTTTTGATATGGTTAAAAAAGAAACTCAGCAAGATCCGCGGCACATTTTCCATAAGGCATTAAAACAAATCAACCCATTGCTTGAAGTAAGGGGACGGCGCATTGGCGGCGCTAATTATCAAATTCCTTATCAAGTTAGAGGCGAGCGCCGCTTTGCTTTAGCCAGCCGTTGGATAATTGAAGCTACTAAAGCAAAAAAAGGCAAGCCAATGGCGGAAAAGTTAGCGGATGAAATTATAGCGGCTTCTCAGGGTGAAGGAGCGGCAATGAAAAAAAAGCAGGATGTGCAGAGAATGGCGCAGGCGAACAGGGCTTTTGCGCATTTTGCGCGGTAAACAGGAATTTTTAATTTCCAATTTTGTCCGCCAGCTGGCGGATTTAAATAATTTTTAATGACTTAATTTTTGGTTTAATGGTCAAAAATGGTTGCTGATTTTTTAATAGTTAAACAAAATTTTTACTAAAATTAGTATAAAATTGAAGTTAAAAATAGCATAGAAAGTCATTAACTTTAAATCTATTTAAACTTAATGTTAGTTCATAGCTGATGTTACAATAAAAACGCAATTTTCAGCAACCATTTTTGACCATTAAGCCTAATTTTTAAAATATTAAGAATTTAAGCATTATTTAAAAATTATAAAATTAAAAATTTAAAATTATTTTAAAATTAAACATTATAAATTTATAATTCACAAAATATGCCAAGAGAATATACATTAGAAAAAACAAGAAATATCGGCATTATCGCGCACATTGACGCCGGGAAGACAACCGTTACCGAACGGGTGCTTTTTTATACGGGCAAGAAGCATAAAATCGGCGAAGTGCATGAAGGCGAAGCTGAAATGGACTGGATGGAACAGGAGCAGGAGCGGGGAATTACAATTACTTCCGCGGCTACCACTTGTTTTTGGAAAGATTGCCGCATAAATATAATTGACACTCCCGGGCATGTTGACTTTACCGCTGAAGTAGAGCGGTCTTTGCGCGTGCTTGACGGTGGCGTAGTGATTTTTGACGGCGTGGCCGGGGTTGAGCCGCAATCAGAGACTGTCTGGCATCAAGCGGATAAATACAAAGTGCCACGCATTGCTTTTATTAACAAAATGGACAGAATGGGCGCTGATTTTTTTGCTGATTTGGATTCAATTCATAAGCGCTTGACCAAGAACGCTTTTCCTGTTCAGCTGCCAATTGGCGCCGAAGCCAATTTTAAGGGCATTATTGATTTATTTGACAGAAAAGCCCGGGTTTATCAGGATGATTTAGGCACAAAATGGGAAGATGCTGATGTGCCGGAAGATATGAAAAAGAAAGTTGAAGAATATCGGGACAAGTTGATTGAAGCAATTGTGGAAAATAACGAAGAATTAATGGAGAAATATTTAGCTGGTGAAGAATTATTGATTGAGGATTTAAAAAAAGAACTGCATAAAGCTGTTTGCGCCAATAAAATTGTGCCGGTTTTCTGCGGCAGCGCTTTAAAAAATAAAGGCGTGCAGTTTTTGCTTGATGCGGTAATCGACTATTTGCCTTCGCCATTAGAAGTGCCTGCTATAGAGGGTTTTGACCCAGAAGATGAAGAGAAAAAAATTGAGGTTAAAGCGGATGATAATGAGCCGTTTGCCGCTTTGGCTTTTAAAATCGCCACTGATCCTTATGTAGGCAAACTGTGCTTTATCAGGGTTTACAGCGGAATTTTAAAATCCGGCTCATACATTGTAAATACTTCAACCGGCAATAAAGAAAGAATCGGCCGCATTGTAAGAATGCACGCTAATCATCGCGAAGAAGTGCAGGAGGTTTATGCAGGTGAAATTGCCGCTGTCATCGGACTGAAAGACACTGCAACCGGCAATACTTTATGCGACGAATCAAGGCAGGTGGTATTAGAATCAATTACATTTTCAGAGCCGGTTATTTCAGTGGCGATTGAGCCCAAAACCAAAGTTGATCAGGAAAAAATGGGCATTGCTTTGTCTAAGTTATCTGAAGAAGACCCCACTTTCAAGGTGCGCAGCGATGAAGAAACAACGCAGACTATTATTTCCGGCATGGGCGAATTGCATCTGGATATCTTGGTTGACCGCATGAAGCGGGAATTTAAAGTTGAAGCAAATATTGGCCAGCCACAAGTGGCTTACCGCGAAACCATTAAGAAGATGGCTGAGGCAGAAGGCAAATATGTCCGCCAGTCAGGCGGGCGCGGACAATATGGGCATTGCTGGATAAGAGTTGAGCCGCAGGAAGAAGGCAAGGGATACGAGTTTGTTGATGAAGTTAAGGGCGGGTCAATTCCCAGAGAATATATTCCGGCAATCAATAAAGGCATTGTTGAAGCAATGGATAAAGGCGTATTGGCAGAATATCCAATGATTGATGTTAAAGCGACAGTTTATGACGGAAGTTATCATGAAGTTGATTCCAGCGAAGTTGCTTTTAAAGTCGCGGGCTCTATGGCTTTTCAGGCAGCGGTTAAAAATGCTGACGCGATTTTACTTGAGCCGGTTATGAAAGTTGAAGTGGTTACCCCGGAAGAGTCTATGGGGGATGTGATTGGCGATCTTAATGCCAAGCGGGCGCAGATTGACGAAATGACTGATCGGGGCAATGTTAAAGTTATTAAAGCCAAGGCGCCTTTGGCGGAAATGTTCGGTTATGCCACGCAGTTGCGGTCAATGACACAGGGACGGGCGAGTTATAGCATGGAGTTTTTGCATTACAGCGAGGTGCCGAGGCATGTGGCAGAGGGGATTATTGGAGACAAGGATGGAAGTAGCACTAAACAGTCAGTGCAAGTAAAAGCAAATATTAAAAAATAGTTTTATGTTTTATTAGGTGAGTTATAGTAAAAAAATATGGAATTATCAAATAATCAAATTCAAAAATTATTAAAATGGTTTGTTGTTTCTTCAGAGACTAAAAAAAGATGTTCAGAAAATAGAAAAAGAAAACTTGAAGAAAATCATAAATGGATACAATCCAATGTGATACAAAAAATGTCTGATAAGGAATTAGATGAGAAATTTTTAGAATATTATAAGAGTGGCGGAGGAGAAAAGCAGAATCTTAATCAAATATATAGAGATAGGATTATTAGAGACAAAAAACGTTTTAGAGAAGTTATATTATATCTTCTTAATAAAGAGATAGATATAAAAGAACGAATAAATCAAATTTTAGAAGAAAAGTATCGTATTAAAGGTTTTGGTAAGGCAATATTAACATCTTTTTTAATGGATTGTAATCCGGATAAATATTGTCTATGGAATAGTAAAACTGATATGGGTTTTTCAACATTGGGGTGGAAAATATATGACAATAAAGATTCAAAGGGCGATGCTTATCTAAAGATTTTAGAGGCATTACAAGAGTTAATAAATTTAAACCCTGAGTTAAATTTGACTTTTGATGATGTGGATTTGTTTTTACATACAATTTCTGCTGAAGAAGAAGGCAAAGAAGTTGTAAGAGCAATCAAGGAAGACAAAGAAATTTTTATGCCTGCCATTGAAAATATTAAGGATACAGAACAAGATCCCTCAGAAATTAAAGGTGTACAAAATATGGAATTTGTTATGGAAAGATATCTCGAGGATTTTATTGAAACAAATTTTAGTCAGATTTTCGATGCAAATATAGAATTATATCAAGGAGAAGAAAATAGCGGAAGACAGTTTCCAACTTCAATTGGTAATATTGACTTATTGGCGATTGATAATGAGAATAAAGAATTTATTATTATTGAATTAAAGAAAGGAAAGAGTAGTGATGTTGTGGTAGGTCAAATTTTAAGATATATGAGTTGGGTAAGAGAGAAGTTATCTGCGGTAAATGGTTATTCCGTAAGAGGTATAATAGTTGTTAAAGAAAAAGATGAGAAATTGGAATATGCATTAAAGTTAGTGCCAAATGTCCGCTTATTTTTATATGAAGTTTCATTTGAATTAAAAAAAGTGAGTTGAGTTTAATAAAATTTTTCATTTTAAGTATAAGTATAGATAATCACAGTTCGTAAATTTACAACAAACCAAAAACCACTTCCGGAGAAATGGCTTTTGGTGTGGACCCGGCGGGACTTGCACCCGCTTCACTGGGTACCAACACCAGTATGTTAACTCGTTAACACCACGGGCCCGAATCCACAGTTTTATTGTAAAACAAAAAGAGCCCTTTTACAAGAACTCTTTTTCGTGGTACCCAGCTTTAGCCCGTAGTGTAATATATACGAACTACTAGTGTTTGATTTAATAATAGCATATTAAAAATAAATGTCAAGAAAAGTTATCCACAGTCTCCTGCGGGAGAACTATGGAGCCATCGCATATCCCTGCGGCTTATTTCTGGATTCCCGCTTTCGCGTGAATGACAAAAGGAAAGATGCGGGGTCAAGAGTTTGGTTGTGGATAAATTTTTTAGGTTAGTATTGACGATTTTTTAAGATTAGTATAGAATAAGAGCATAAAGGATTTAAGATTTTAGATTGAATATTTTAGATTTTAAAAATATGCAAAAAGTAAAAAAGAAAAAAATTAATCAAAGTCCATTAACATTAAACGATTTAGGAAAATTTACAGAAGAAGTTTTGTTGCCGTCTGTAAAAAAAGTAGTTAAAAATGATTTATGTGAATTTACAGAAGAAGTTTTGTTGCCAGCAGTAGAGAAGATTGTTGATCAAAAATTAGATAAGCGCCTTGCTAAGCAGACTCATGATATGAAAGTTTATATTGATAGCAAAATGTCAGAAAATAAGGGCGATATTATTTCTTATATCAAAGGCGATAGGGAGAGAGATAAGGGTTGGAAAATGAAAATTGTAAATATATTAAAAAGAGAAAAATTAGTTAAGCCAGTAGAATTAAAAATTTTAGCGGATTTAATTCGTTAATTTTATGCAAACACAATTACAAAAAGCAATAGATTTAGTTAAAAAAACCGGTGATCGCCTGCTTGTTTTTGATAGCGCTAAACCAGACAATGTTGACAATGTTTATGTAGTAATGAACTTAAAAGATTATGAAAATTTGGTTTTGGGCAAAAGCGAAGTGCGGGGCTTGACAGAGGATGAATTACTTGATAAAATAAATCGCGATATAGCTATATGGAAAAGCGAGCAGGAATTTGACGGTTCTGGTTATTCAGAATTGGCTAAGAACAGGCAATTTGATAAATTTGATTTTAAGAATAATGAAATTGATTTTGAATCTGAAGAATTCTCCTCCGCTAAAGCTACGGAGGACAAGGATGATAAATTTAATTTTGAAGATATAAATATCAGTAATTTTGAAAACAAAAAGAAAAAATTAGGCAAAGTCAAAGCATGGTCTATTCCCAAGGGAATAAAAGAAGGAGCTGAAGAGGTGATTGAGGAAGATAGGCAGTATTTAGAGGATGTGGTATTTTAAAATCGTTAAGTTTAAAGATTAATATTAATAATTCATCTTACGCACAATAATTATGTTAATAGTTGAAATACGGTTGAAATACGATTGAGATACAATTGTATTTCCACTGTATCTCCATTGTATTTCAATTGTATCTTAATTGTGTTTTTATATTATATCAGTTAAGAAGACCCAATTTTTATTAAAATGCGCAACATGAGTTAATTATAATAAATTTAATAAATTTAATTTTGTACGGCTGGGTGTCTCGCATAGCGAGCTAGAAACCTCTAAATAATGAGGGTCGTAGAATAATAAAAATGGCAGAAAAATTTGAACGCACAAAACCCCATATTAATGTGGGGACAATCGGCCATGTTGACCATGGTAAAACAACTTTAACCGCGGCAATGCTTAAGGTATTGCAAGATAAAGGGCTAACCGCGTCTGATAAAACAGTTGACCAAATTGACGCGGCTCCGGAAGAAAAAGAGCGCGGGGTTACTATTGCCACTTGCCATGTAGAATATGAATCAGATAAGCGGCATTACGCCCATGTTGACTGTCCGGGCCATGCTGATTATGTAAAAAATATGATTACCGGCGCGGCTCAGATGGACGGCGCTATTTTAGTTGTTGCCGCTACTGACGGCCCTATGCCGCAAACCAGAGAGCATATTTTGCTCGCCCGACAGGTTGGCGTGCCTTATATCACCGTATTTTTAAATAAGTGTGATATGGTTGAAGACAAGGAGTTGATTGACTTAGTGGAAGAAGAAATCAGGGATTTACTTAAGAAATATGAATTTCCAGGCGACGAAATCAAAATTATTAGAGGTTCAGCTTTAAAAGCGTTGGAAAATCCAAGCGGAGAAGACGCTCAGCCAATAATGGACTTATTAAACGCTTTAGATGAAAGCATTCCGGAGCCAAAGCGCGATACTGAAAAAGATTTTTTAATGCCAATTGAAGATATTTTTTCAATTGAAGGCCGCGGCACAGTGGTAACCGGCAGAATTGAACGGGGCATTATTAAGACAAATGAAGAGATTGAAATTATTGGTTTGCGCGATACGCAAAAAACCGTGGTAACTGGAATAGAAATGTTTAATAAGCAGTTAGACGAAGGCAGGGCCGGCGACAATGCTGGAATTTTGTTGCGCGGCACTAAAAAAGATGAAGTGGAAAGAGGACAGGTATTGGCTAAGCCGGGCACTGTTAATCCTCATACTGAATTTGAAGGTGAAGTTTATATCTTAACCAAGGAAGAAGGCGGGCGGCATAAACCGTTTTTCAAGGGCTATAAGCCGCAGTTTTATATCCGCACTACTGATGTGACCGGTGAAGTTGAATTGCCAGAAGGCACGGAAATGGTTATGCCTGGCGATACTGTAAATATTAAGATTAAGTTGATTGCCCCTATTGCCTTAGAAGAAAAACAAAAATTTGCTATTAGAGAAGGCGGCAGAACCGTTGGAGCAGGCGTAGTGACTAAGATTATAAAGTAGGTATTTAGCCCCGCCGCTCGCGAGCAGCGGGGTTGTAATATTTATTTTAGATTTTGTTATATGGAAACTTTAAAATAAAAAGCAATGCAAGTGATTTCTAAGTTGCCAGATACAGCTTATTATGCGACAAGTCTAATAAAAGAAATTTTCAATTAAATAACAAAAAAACATGACTGAAGTTAAAGATCAAAAAGACAATCCAAGCGCGAAAATTAAAGAAAATAGCGCGGAAGAATTCAAACAGAGAATTCGCATTAAAATTAAGGCGTTTGATCATAAAATTATTGATCAATCAACAAGAACAATTATTGATACGGCCAAGAGAAGCGGAGCGCAGATTTTTGGTCCGATTCCTTTGCCCACTGAAAAGAAAAAGTATACTGTTAATCGTTCAACTTTTGTGCATAAGGACGCTCGGGATCAATATGAAATGCGGATTCATAAAAGATTGGTTGATATTATTGAGCCGACTGCTCGAACCATTGACGCTTTAACTAATTTGAGTTTGCCTGCAGGGGTGGATGTGGAAATTAAAATGTGATAACATAATTCTAATCTTCAATCCGCTCCGCCAGCCCGCCAGTGGGCGGGCTGGCGGACTGTAGATTAGAATTATATTTATTGTGTTGACTATTATTTAAGCAACTCCTTGTTTAAAGGAAAGTGCTAAAATAATGTTTAATACTAATTAGTGAGGTTAAGTTCAATAAAAATATTTCAGCAGTTAAATAAAGTGATATAATTTTTGCTGGTTTTTTGTTGAAGGGACCAGTTTTTTTTAACTCCCACAAATCAACAAATCTATTCACAAATCTACAAATATAAATTAATACGAATAGTAAATATTTGTAATATTCGTGAGATAATTTGTTGATTTGTGGGAGATTAAATTATTTTAAAAGCATATGAAATTCATAATCGGTAAAAAATTAGATATGACACAGGTTTGGCAAGGCGATAAGGTTGTGGCTGTAACTCGCGTTCAGGCCGGACCTTGTATCGTGGCGCAGGTTAAAACTAATGAAAAAGACGGGTATAGCGCTGCGCAGGTTGGATATGGCGAACGAAAAGAGAAAAATATTGCTAAGCCGCAACAGGGGCATATGAAAGGTTTGGGCAATTTTAGATATTTACGGGAATTTAGGATAGCGCCAAATACGCCAATCCGCCAGCTGGCGGACGCCAAAGAACGTCAAGGCGGTGTTGATTTGAAACGTGGCGATGTGATTGATGTGAATACTTTTGAAGTTGGAGATAAGATTCAGGTAACTAGCTTTTCAAAAGGCAAGGGTTTTCAGGGCGTTGTTAAGCGGCATGGTTTTCACGGCCAGGACAAAACTCATGGCACCAAGGATCAGTTGCGCATGCCAGGTTCAATCGGCGCT
The DNA here is from genome assembly GCA_034723335.1 of Patescibacteria group bacterium. Classification (GTDB taxonomy): domain Bacteria; phylum Patescibacteriota; class Patescibacteriia; order Patescibacteriales; family VMTK01; genus DAOWHZ01. The sequence goes on along the minus strand of JAYEOU010000010.1, from coordinate 5,680 downwards.
ACCGGGCCGGCCCATGTTTTTAAAGGGCAAAAAATGCCGGGGAGAATGGGCGGAGACAGAGTAACGGTTAAGGGTTTGGAAGTGGTTAAGATTGATAAAGAGAATGATGTTTTACTGGTTAAAGGCGCGGTGCCCGGGGCAAGGAATGGGCTGGTTTTAATTCAGGGGGAAGGGGAGTTGAGGATAACACAAATGGCCACAGATGATAAACAAATAGCCGCGAATCACAAATCAATTAAAAAAGACAAGGAGAAGAAGAGTGAAGATAATAAAGATGTGAAAGCAGAAAAAAAGGATGTTGGCGAGGAAGATATTGAGAAGGTTGTGGTAGAAGCTAAAGAAAAAGTTGAGGATAAGAAAAAAGATGAAGGCAAAAAGTAATATTATTTTATAAATATGCCAACGAAAATAAATATTTACAACCAGAAAGCAGAGAAAGTAGGTGATATAAAATTGTCCGATAATGTTTTTGGCGTGAAAGCGAATGAGCCATTAGCGCATCAGGCAATGGTGGCGCAGATGTCTAATAAAAGGCAGGTGTTGGCCCATACCAAGGATAGAAGCGAAGTTCGCGGCGGCGGCAGAAAGCCATGGCGGCAGAAAGGAACCGGGCGGGCAAGAGCCGGTTCAACCAGGTCTCCGATTTGGAAAGGCGGGGGCGTAACTTTCGGGCCTAGAAAAGACAGGAACTTTACAAAAAATATTAACAAGAAGATGAAGCAGAACGCAATGTTAATGGTTTTGTCTGATAGAGTTAAGAGCAGGAATTTTGTTGTGCTGGACAAGTTAGAGGTTGAGGGGTTTAAAACGAGTGTTTTTAATAAGATGATAGAAGGACTGGAAAAGAATGTTTTAGGAATGAGAAAGCAGAAAGCCACCGCCTCGGCGGGGCAGGCAGAAAGCAGAAAGCAGAAAATAGACAAAGAAAAAAGTGATACAAAAATCAAAAAGGAAAAGCGGAGCGTCTTGGTGATTAATGACAAGAAAGATAATAAAGTTAAATATTCCGGGCGGAACTTGGCGGGGGTGGAGATTATTAATTTGGATAATATTAATATTTTGGATTTATTAAAGTATCGGGATTTGGTTTTGACGGTTGATGGGGTTAAAAGGTTGGAGGAAAGATACGGGAAATAATGCATTTTGCATTTAAATTTTATGGGTTTATTAGATAGATTTAAAAAAAACATAAAGAAAGAAGCTAAAAAAGCAGGAGATAAGACTGTTAAGGTTGATAGTGGCAAAGATGTTGAAAGCAAAAAAAGCATGAAAGAATTGTATGAGGACAGGCCTTCCTCCTCCTCGGCTTCCGTAGCCACTTCGGCGAAGGAAGCTAAAGCTAAGGAGGGTAAAAAAGCCGTGGAGGGCAAGAAGATGGAAAAGAGAATTAAAAAATACGGCAATGCTTATTGGATTTTAGTAAAGCCGTTGGTGACGGAAAAAGCGACTAATTTAGGAGCTGAAAATAAGTATGTTTTTGCGGTTTCTCCAAGGGCTAATAAAATTGAGATAGCCAAGGCGATTAATGAGGTTTATGGCATTAAGCCAGTGGCTGTTAATATAATTAAAATGCAAGGCAAAAAAACCCGCTATGGCAAAGTGACTGGCAGGACAAAGGATTGGAAAAAAGCGGTTATTACTTTGCCGGAGGGGAAGAGCATTAAGGTTTATGAAGGCGTTTAAATATAATGCGAATGCCGCGATCCGCTCCGCCAGCTGGCGGACTGGCGGAACGAATAATGCAAATTAAATAATTCGCATTAGCATATTTGCAGTATTTGCTCCGCCAGCTGGCGGATTGTAGATTCGCATTATAATTATATGGGAATAAAAAAAGTAAAACCAACAACACCAGGAAGACGCGGAGCAAGTTTTGACGACTTTGCCGATATAACCAAGACCAAGCCGGAAAAAAGTTTGATAATAGCAAAAAAAAGAAAAGGCGGCAGGAATTCCAGAGGCAAAATAACAATCAGGCATAGGGGCGGCGGAGCCAAGAGATATATTCGCAAAATTGATCTTAAGCGGGATAAGTTTGATATTCCGGCAAAAGTGGCCGCGGTTGAATATGATCCTAACAGGGGAGCTCGGCTGGCATTATTGCATTATGTTGATGGAGCCAAAAGATATATTATTGCTTCGGTTGGCTTAAAAGTTGGTGATAAAATAATTAGTTCAAAAAAGCAAATTGAAATAAAAACAGCAAATGCCATGCCTATCAAATTTATTCCGGCCGGCATTGCCGTATATAATGTTGAGCTGGAACCTGGCCAGGGCGCGAAATTAGCCAGGGGAGCGGGCAATGTTATTTATGTAATGGGAGTTGAAGGCAATTTCGCGCAAATTAAAATGCCTTCAGGCGAGATAAGATTAATTAAGAAAGAATGCATGTGTACGGTCGGACAGGCAAGCAATCCAGATAAGCGGCATATTAAATTAGGCAAGGCAGGCAGAACAAGGCATCTGGGGATTAAGCCGACCGTTCGCGGCAAGGCAATGAATCCGGTTGATCATCCGCATGGAGGCGGCGAGGGAAACCAGCCAATCGGCCTTAAAGGGCCAAAAACCAAATGGGGGCGTCCCGCGCTTGGAGTGAAGACAAGGAAGAAGAGGAAAAGGTCGGATAGGTTGATTGTTAAGAGGCGGGGGAAGAAGAGACGGTAATTTAGTTGATCAGTTAATCAGTTAATCAGTTAATCAGTTCGCAGTTAAATAATCCATTATAAATTTACTTTAACTGTGCAACTAAGCAACTGAGTAACTGCTTAACTAATAATTATGTCAAGAAGTTTAAAAAAGGGGCCGTATGTGAACCCTAAAATAATTAAAAAAATTCAAGCTTTAAGGCAGGGTGATAAGACCGTGATTAAAATTTGGGATAGGGCTTGCACAATTACGCCGGAAATGGTAGGATTTACTATCGGCGTGCATAACGGTAAAATACATGTGCCGGTTTTTATAGTTGAAAATATGGTTGGACATAAGTTAGGAGAATTTTCTCCGACTAGAAAGTTTGTTGTTCATGGCGGGAAAATAGCAAAGGCGCAAGCGAAAGGCGGTAAATAAATAGCCGCAAATTAATGACAAATAGCCACAAATAATTCGTGGCTATTCGTACAAAATTTGCGGCCATTCGTGTATAAGCTATGGAAATAAAAGCAAACGCAAAACACATAAAAATGTCTCCCAGAAAGGTTCGCCTGGTGGTTGATGTTGCGCGCGGGAAAACCGTTGATGAGGCGTTAGATCAGTTAAAGTTTGTTAAAAAATTAGCTATTAAGCCGATTATTAAATTAATTAATTCAGCAGTGGCAAGCGCTGAACATAATTTTGAAATAAAGCGAGATAATTTGCGTATTGCTGAGATTAAAGTTGATGAAGGGGCTACTTTACATCGCTGGAAACCGCGAGCTTTTGGCCGAGTCGCGCCTATCAGAAAACGCACCAGCCATATTGGTTTGGTTTTAACCGAAATTAAAGAAAGCGGCGTGAAAAAAGCTAAAAAGCAAAAGGTTGAAGCGCCAGTTAAGTTGGATAAAAGACCAACCAAAGATGAAGGAATTCAAGTTAAGTCCGCCTCCGCCAAGGTTACGGTGGATAAAAAAGCTACGGCGGGCAAGAAAGATAAAAAGGCGGTTGAAGAAAGAGAAAAGCCAGTAAAAGAAATAATTGATCCAAGGAGAGAAGGCAGAGCTATACATACTAAAATAGAAGGCAAGAGCCATAAAGGGTTTATGGGCAAGATATTCCGAAGAAAATCGGGATAAATAAAAAGTAAGAAGTTAGAAGTAAGAAGTTAGAATAATAACATTTAAATTATAATTTATTTCCACTTATTACTTCTAACTTCTGAATTCTAACTTATTATATGGGCCAGAAAGTTAATCCAAAAATATTTCGCATGGGAGTGATTAGGACATGGAATTCTAAGTGGTTTGGCAGTGGGAAGGATTATATTAAAAATTTTTCGCAAGATATTAAAATAAAAAAATTTTTAATTCAGAAATTGCGGGAAGCCGGCGTTGACAGAGTTGAGATTGAAAGAAGCGCTAATAAAATCAGTATTAATGTTTTTACCGCCAAACCGGGGCTGATTATCGGCCGTGGCGGAGCCGGAGTCGATGATTTAAAGAAGGAAATTCATAAAAAACTTTTATCCCGCCCCTGCAGAGTTAGATTAGGCGACATTAAATTAAATATAACTGAAGTGAATAGGCCGAATTTAAGCGCGCAAATTATAATTCAGTCAATAATTTTAGATTTAGAAAAAAGAATGCCTTATCGCAGAGTTATGAAGCAGGCAATTGCTCGGGCTGAACGAGCAGGAGCATTAGGCGTTAGAGTTGTTGTTAAAGGCAGATTAAATGGAGCAGAAATCGCTCGCAGTGAAATGTTGACTTCCGGCAAAGTGCCTTTGCATACCTTGCGAGCTGATATAGATTATTCCAGAGGCGTGGCTAGGACAACTTACGGCGCGATTGGCGTGAAGGTTTGGGTTTATCGGGGAGAGGTGTTTAAAAAGAAAGAAGAGAAGAAAGGGGAGGTTGTGGGGCAGAGAACAAAGTGAATATAATACTAAGTGAAGATAATGAAAAATTAAAAATGTAACATGAACAATGAGAGTAAAATGTCAAATGCCAAAGCCCAAATGTCAAATCAAATCCAAAATCCAAATGACAAAATTTTGACATTAAGTCATTTGATATTCATTTGATATTTGGATTTTGACATTTAAAATTAATAAATCATTTTTCATTTTTATTTTTGCATTTTGCATTTAATTTATGTTGATGCCAAAGAAAACAAAATATAAAAAATCGCATAAAGGCAAGCGGGGCGGCAAAGCCAGCCGCAAAATTAATCTTGGATTTGGCAGTTTTGGCTTAAAGAGTTTGGGCGCGCACTGGATTACTTCAAGGCAAATTGAAGCGGCGCGCCGCGTAATGACACGGTATACTCAACGCGGGGGTAAAATTTGGATTAGGATTTTTCCAGACAAGCCGGTTACGAAAAAAGGCGGGGAGATTCCTATGGGCAAGGGCAAGGGAGCTGTTGATCATTATGTGGTTGTTGTTAAGCCGGGCATGATTATGTTTGAAATGGAAGGAGTGGATGAAAAAATGGCGAAAGAAGCAATGGAGCTGGCGGCGTATAAGCTGCCGGTACAGTGTAAGTTTATTAAAAAGTAGTGTAAATATAATGCGAATCCGCGAATTATATGCGAATACCGCGAATACGAATTATGCGAATGTGGATATTGTATAACGCATAACGATTTTGATTTTTGGATTTTGATCATTGTAATAAAATAGTGAACAAAATAACAGAAATTAAGAATAAGGAGGGTAAAAGTGAAAAAATTTGATTTAAAAGCTGAAAAAGAATTGCTTGAATTAATTGAGAAGATTAATAAGACATACAAAAAAAAGATAAGCTGGTTGAAGCATCTTTTAAAGAAAAATAATTTTCAAAGCAGAGAAGCTGTGAGGGAATTAGTAAGATTTGCAGAAGACAGAAACGATGATTTATTTAAAGAATGCCATTCATTGTATCGTTTTTTGAATAAACTAGAATCAGAAATAACAAAGCATCTTTAAATTTAGAGGAATAAATCTCGGGGCGATAATTTTTTTAATCGCCCTACAAAATCAATTAGAAATTTAAATAAATTATTAATTAT
>JAYEOU010000009.1:0-5856 GCA_034723335.1 Patescibacteria group bacterium | reverse complement strand
GCTGCGTAACGAAATTTTTAGATTTTGAGACAAATTTTTCAAATAATTTTTGAGGTTTACCTGCAAGGTAAGCTGAAAAAATTTTTGGAAAATTTGGCCGATCCGCCAGCTGGCGGAGCAGTAGTAGTTTATTACGCGACAGGTCTATTATTACGCGACAGGTCTATTAATTTTAATTCAGGCCGCGCTGATTAATTGCTCCATTCGTCTAAATTATAAAATACATGCCCATGAATTTCGTCAATAGCCCGCTTAATGCCTGTGTAGTCTTCCAAGCTAATTGTTACCCATTTTTCGTATTTTGGACTAATAGTTTTAATAGCTTCAAGATTTGTCTCGTGCATTTTTAATAGCGCGCTTTTAATTTTTGCAAGCTCTTTAAGCGTAACTTTTTCAGTATTAACAACAAAAGGAAATTCAGGGACCGGATCATGCTTCCATATATAGCGCAAAACCTTTTTTTCGGCATTATATTTGTCAAAGCTCATATCATTAATAAAGCATGCGTCAATAATTTCTGCCAGCACCGCTTCAATCGCCTTATCGTGAGAGCCTGAAAATTGCATTCCTCCGTCAAAATAAGTTTTTTTGTCTATTCCTTCTAGTTTAAGCATTGCGGACGGCATTAAATTTCCCGATGTTGAAGATTTGCTTGAGCCGTAAACTTTTTTTCCTTTAAGGTCCGCAAGTGTTTTATATGGGGAATCCACTTTAACCGCTAAACCTCCCTGGTAGGTAGGAGAGCCTTGTTTCTGCGGGCAGGCGAATGGAATCACAGGACCGTTTCCATTTGCCTGAATTGTTGTGACTGAGGCAAGCCATGCAAAACTTATGTCGCCGTTGGCTATATCCCTTACAACTGCCGTATATCCTCCAACCTTTCCTGCCGTTGGATAAAGCCGCAATTTTATATTTAATCCTGTTTCATCACATAAATATTTTTCAATTCCGGCAAATCTTTCTAACATTGTTGTCGGTTTTCTTAATGGAAGAATGCCAAGATAATGTATATTTGCTTCAGACGGTTTTGTAACAGCCGCCGGCGCTGTTGGCTGTGAAATTTGATCGGATTCCTTTTTGGTTATTATCCAAAAACCAATTGCCAATAAGCATATTGCAACAACAGCCAAAAAAATGCTCATAGCGGGCGAATTAAATTTTTTGTTTGTAATCATAATATTTTTTATACCGCCTTATTTTTTTAAAGCATATACTCCGAAGTTGGTTATGTATTAAAAATTGCTTGGTTTTTAAATTAGACTTGTCACGTAATTAGTTTTGTAACGACCCCAGTTATCCAACGGGGTAAAAATTTTCAAATTTTGAGTTATAATTTTTCAAACAATTTTTGAGGTTTAGCCTAAGCTAAGCTGAAAAAATTTTTGGAAAATTTGACCAATCCGTCAGCCCGCCCACTGGCGGGCCAGCTGGCGGAGCAGTAAAAAATAATTACGCGACAAGTCTATTAGCAGTTTAAAAATCAATAAAATCGGAATTAAAAAAATTAAGGGGTATAAATTTATGTTATTTTACCTGACGGCAAAAGCCGTAACCGCGAATGCGGCACATGCGAATTTAGATAACTAACACCCTGCGGTCTCTGGCACAGGGAAGTTGACTAAACTTGTGGATAAATTTATTTTAATTATAGCATATTTTACAAAAAGCGCCAAAGTTCAGTTATTAATTTTTGCAGTTCAAGTTAATTTTATGTTAGTAATTACTATAAATTACGAAATGTCCTTTTTTGTCATTCCCAACTTGATTGGGAATCCAGTTTTTATGCACAGAATCTGGATTCCTGCTTTCGCAGGAATGACAAAAAAATAGTGTTTTGTAATTTAAAGTAATTTATAATAATTTAGCAATTAAATTATTAATAATTTTTATTTCTTCTTTATTAAATTTTTGCAGAACAAATTTTCCCGCCTCCTCCGCCGGCTGGCGGATTCGGCGAGGCAAGCCCGCTGGCGTTTTATCCGCTATTTCAGCTTGTCTGCCTTTAGCAGATATGCCAATTCTAATTCGTTTAAAATTTTTAGTTTTAAGATGATTAATAATTGATTCAACTCCTTTATGCCCGGCGCTGCGTGAATTTTTTGATATTTTATATTCGCCTAATTTAATATCTAAATCGTCGTGAATAATAGTTAAAACATTTGACAAGTTACTATTTTTACTTGTAATTAAACCGAATTTTTTTGGAAGTAATTTGTAATATGACAGAATGGTTTGGACAGTTTGGCCCGAGTTATTTATATAAGTTAGCGGTTTAACAAGGATTATTTTTTTATCATTTGTATTTGCAGAAACAAGATATTGCCTTGTTCCCGCAATTTTTGCGGTAGTGTATTTGCATATTTCAGCATTAAATTTTTTATTATTTTGCCAATTTAAACCATGCTGTTCAGCTATTGCCTCAACAGCCATAAAACCGGCATTGTGGCGTGTATTTTTGTATTTTTCACCAGGATTGCCCAGTCCAATTATTATTCGCATAAATTATGATTTGCGAGGGCTCCATAGTGGCGACGATAGGAGCCCTGTGGAGCCATGATGCAGACTACTAATAAATTACTGGAACGGTTTGCATTTTGGCTCCACAGTCCCGCTACGGCGGGAACTATGGAGCCGTCGCAGAACTATGGAGCCGTCGCAGTTTTAAATACATTCTTGCTTATTTTGATTTACCATATTTGCCGTAAATATTTCTGCCTTTAACAATTTTAATAGTAATTGGTGTTCCTAAGAATCCATACTTTTCCCGCAAACGGTTTTCAATAAAACGCAGATAAGAAAAATGCAGATTATCTTTAGCCCCAATGCGCAGTTCAAATTTTGGCGGATTGGTTCTTACTTGTTTTAATTCATAAATTCGCGGGTGCTTTGCGCCTTTTGCTTTGGCCGGCTTGTGCAGTTTAACAACGCGGCTCAAAAAGTGGCTTAACTGGGAATCGCTTAACTGTTTTTGCCTTTGTTTATATATTTCTATGGCCAGATCAAGAGCTTTAATTGTTTTTTCGCCTGTTAGCGCGGAAGTAAATTGAATTGGCGCAAATTTGGCAAAAGGCAATTTGGCATAGATATAATTTGTGTATTGCTTGGTATTTTTTTCCTGAATTTTATCCCATTTGTTGGCAATAAAAATTAAGCTTTTTTTGCGTTCTACTATTTCTTCAACTAATTTAGCGTCTTGATGGGTAATGTCCTTGCTAATATTCAAAACAAGCAAGGCAATATCGGATTTTTTTAACGCAGATAATGATTTAGAAATGCCATACTTTTCCAGTCCTTTGGCTTTTTTGCCTTTTTTGCTAATGCCGGCAGTGTCAATTAATGCGATATTTTGATTTTGATAAATTATATTAGTATCTTGCGGTTCGCGAGTGGTGTGAGGGATAGGGCTTACAATAACCCGCTGATAACCCAGGATGGAATTTAATAAGCTGGATTTGCCAACATTTGGCTTGCCTATAATGCAGACACTTATGAGATTGTTGATTGTTCCCGCAATACTGCGGGATTGATTGTCAATTGAAAATATTTTGCGCGCTTCAAGTTTTTTAATAATAATATCCAACAGATCGCCTGTGCCTGAACCATTAGCGGCTGAGACCGGCATTGGCTCGCCAAGAGATAATTTGTGGAATTCCGCGGTTTTAGCAAGCTGTTTTATGTTATCAACTTTATTGGCTGTTAATATAATTTTATCTTTTAATTTTAGCTTCTTAATAAATAAAGCCATTTGTTTGTCCTGCGGCAGAAGGCCTGTTTTATTATCCACCAAAAACAAGATTAAATCAGCTTGCTTTAAATAATCGCGAGCTTGTTGTTGCACTTTAGCTTCAATATCATTATTGAATTTTGAATCCGCTCCGCCGGCTGGCGGACTGGCGGATTGAAATAATTTTGAATTTTTGGATAAATATTTTAGATCAATAATGCCGCCCGTATCAATCAACTTAAAAATTTTGCCTTGCCAGTTAACTCGGCCAATATTACTATCCCTGGTAGTGCCTTCAATTTTGGACACCAATGCTTGTTGTTTTTCAACTAAACAGTTAAACAGCGTGGATTTGCCAACATTAGCGCGGCCGAAGATTACGACTAAGGGGAATTGTTTATTTGTTTTATTCATAACAATAGATTTAATTTTCAATTTCTAATCCGCCAGCTGGCGGATTAGAAATTAGACCTGTTGCATAATAAGCTGCGTAACGAAATTTTTAGATTTTGAGACAAATTTTTCAAATAATTTTTGAGGTTTACCTGCAAGGTAAGCTGAAAAAATTTTTGGAAAATTTGGCCGAAATATGGAAATTGCAGTAGTAGTTTATTATGCAACAGGTCTATTAGAATTTTGCATTTATTTCTCAACATTCTCCGCCCCTGATGCAGATGAATCAGCATCTTGACCTAAAATTAAAATAAAGTCCGGCTGCTTTGGATTTTTTTCTTTAGCCAATTCTTCTGCTAAATCATCAATCAGCCACTGCGGCAAGCCAAAAGAAACATTTGCTTTAGTTTTGTCTTTAAGTATTGCTAAAGATTGTATTTTTTTTCCATAAGTTAAATCATAGATAACAGATTTTTGGAAATTTTGCCGGCTGCAGTTGCCAATGCGGATAATATTAAATCCGAATTTTTCTAAATCCAATGTAACTTTATTAGCCAAGCCATTTATCCAAGTGCCGTTGCGCACTTCAATAAGAATATTTTCGGCAGCCACTTTTGTTTTAGTTTCAACAGGCGCGTCAAAAAATATATTATTTACCAGATATTGAATTTCCGTAAAATCTCCGCTGCGCGGAGTTAAAATGTATGCCCCTTCATTGGTTATTATATCCATTAATAGGCCGCTTGGGCCGTTATCCAACACTTTGCTGATAATACTGTCAGTTTTAATATTTTTAGATATCTCCCACAATTTAACCATTTCCCAGACTTTTAAATTAGTGCTCACATGCTCTTGCAGATCATTAATAATGCCGGCAATTAATTTTGGCTTGAATAAAATGCGCAGCGAAAGAATTTTGTCTTTAACAGCTTGCAAAATTTTTTGTTGCCGCCGGGCGCGGGCGAAATCAGATCCTTCCGCGCCTAAAGCATGCCGGGAACGGGCATATTTTAGCGCCAGCTCCCCGTTCATTTTTTGCCAGCCCTTTTCAATATGCAAATGTTCAAATCTATCTTCATAAGACTCGGTTGTTTCCATGCCCTTGGCAGGGTATGCGTAATCATCTAGAGTGTTGTCTGCGCATATTTTAATGCCGCCAAGTTCATCAATAATTTTTTCAAAACCAACAAAATCAATTCTAGCGTAGTAATCAATCGGCAGATTTAAAGTATCGCTAATAGCTTGGCTCATGGCTAAGCCGCCACTGTTAAAATTTTCCGCTTCAGCATAAGCATTAACATTATTTATTTTTCTCCATCCCATATTTTCCATAGGAATGGTTAAATCACGGGGGATAGAAAGCAGTGCCAGTTTTTTATTTGATGGCTTTAAGCTTGCAAGCATAATTGTGTCAGTTAAATAGCCGCCTTCATGATTTTTGCCGCCCATGCCAAGCAAGAGAATATTAATTCTGTCCTTATCTTCACCCTTAAGTTTTTTATCCGCGCTTTCAACTAGATATTTAAACTGCTTGATAATAGGTATTTGATTCAACCAGGATGATGAATCCTGCTCTGACACATTAGCGTTAATAAAGAATAAAGCGCAGGCAATAAATAAAAATACCAAAATATAGGCCAAAAATTTTATTGGCTTTTTTATTTTTAACGCCTTGTTCTTTTTTTGTTGAGCTTTTTCTTCAATTTGCTTTAAATCAATCAATAGATTTTCTTTTTTTG
>JAYEOU010000008.1:0-5956 GCA_034723335.1 Patescibacteria group bacterium | reverse complement strand
CTCCGCCAGCTGGCGGATTGGTCAAATTTTCCAAAAATTTTTTCAGCTTAGCTTAGGCTAAACCTCAAAAATTGTTTGAAAAATTTGTCTCATCCCGCAATACTGCGGGACGTTACAAAACTAATTAAGCGACAAGTCTAATGAAATTAGAAATTTTTAACCAACAAACCTAACCTCATCACCACCCTTTTTAACTTCCTTAATAATCTTCCCAATCATCTCACCAGTAATATCTCGTCCGCCCAAACCGACTATAAAGCTTTGGACTTTTGCTTTTATTTTTCCTTGGGCAGCCGTTTTAACATTTGATGCTAAAGGTCCAATCTGCCCAAGCGTAATTGCCTTATCCAAAATCGCAACATACTTTGCTTTTTTAATTATCTTTAAAATTTCATTAGCAGGAAACGGCCTATATGTTTTAATTTTTAACACGCCCACCTTCGCTGAAGCTACGGCGGGCAAGCCAACTCTGCTATTTTTATCAACCACATCTTTAATCGTTCCAATTACAGAACCCATGGCAACTAAAATTATTTTTGGCCTTTTAGGGCCGTAATATTCCACCAAGCCATTGCTTTGAATTTTGAATCCGCCAGCTGGCGGATTGAATGAATTATTAATTCTGAATGTTTTAATAAAATTTTCATTTTCTGCGTTAATAATGTTCATGCTATTAACCAAATCATCATGCAAATCCTGCCGAATTTTTTGGTAATAAGCAGGCGAGGCAAAAGCGCCCATTGTCACAGGATTAGCAGGATCTAAATATTGCCCTTTTTTTGGCTTATAGTCCGGCAGATATTTTTTGATTTGTTTTGCGTCTGGCACAACAACTGAATCATAAGTATGGGTTAAAACAAAACCGTCAATATTAACCATAACAGGCAATTGGAGTTGCTCGGCAATTTTATAAGCCATAATATGCTGATCAACCGCTTCCTGATGATTTTCCGCAAACAGCATAATCCATCCAGCATCGCGGATTGTCATCGCGTCTTGGTGATCATTCCAAATTGTAATCGGCGCCGACACTCCGCGGTTAGCGCAAGTCATAACAATAGGCAAACGCATGCCGGCAATATTAAATACAACTTCAGTCATTAGCAAAAGTCCCTGCGAACTGGTAGCTGTATAAACGCGCGCTCCGGTAGCACTGGCGCCTTCAACAATAGAAGCCGCGGCAAATTCTGATTCAGCTAAAATATATTCATAATCAGCTTCACCATTAGCTTTAAATTTTGCTAAATCCTCAACAATATGAGTTTGCGGAGTGATTGGGTAAGCAGAGATTACGGCGGGCTTGATATTTTTTATGGTTAGAGCGATTGCTCGCGAACCCTCAAGGATTTTGGATTTATTTTGTTTTTTTATCATAATATAAATTAATTTTGAATTTTGAATTTTGAAATAATTTTGAATGATAGAATTTTGAAACATTCAAAATTAGAATTTATTTCAAAATTCAAAATTATTTATATTGACAAAATTAGAAATTGTTTTATTTTACTTCCAACTCCATCTTAATCGCCTTAACCGGGCATTCTTCCGCGCAAAGACCGCATCCTTTGCAAAAATTGTAATCAATTACTGGCTGAAGTTTGCCGCTTTTATTTTTTACCATTTTAACAGCGTCTTCAGGGCAAACACGCGAACAAGCGCCACAGCCAATGCACTTTTTGAAATCGGTTTTGGGGATATAAGTGCGCCAGCCGCCGGTTTTATTTTTTATAGTTGAACTTGGTTTTGAGGTTATGTTAATTTTCATAGTTATTATAATACTAATCTACGAATAAATGCTAATCAACTAATTGCGAATTCTGGATTAAGAACCCTTTTCGGTTTAAGATACTTTTCATTAAAATTCACTATTAAGGCCAATTTTTTATTAAACGCCTTTAAATATCTTTTAGCCTGATAATATTCTTCTCTGCCAATTACTCTTTTACATTTAAATTCAATGATAATTTTATTTTCAATAATAAAATCAATTCTATTCCTGCCAAATTTTTCATCTTGAAATGATTTTGGAATTATTTTTTCTCTTTCATATTTTATACCTCTGGCTTTTAATTTCTTCTCAAATAAATCACCGCACTGTTTTTCATTACAATATCTGCCCAATTCATTATGGACTTCAAATAATAAACCAGTGATTTCATAAGATAAATCTTTATAAATTAATTCTTGTTTCATAAAATAGGTATAATGTCAATCTGCGAATAAATGCTAATCAACTAATTACGAATATACGAATTCGTGGCATTAGCAATTCGCAGATTGGCATTTATTAGCGGATTAGCATTATAGTGTATGCTTTTTCAATCGCCTTAATATTTTTATTAACTATTTCCTCGCCTTTTTCTTTGAATTTTTGTTCAATGGCTTTTTTAAGCGATTTCAAACTGACTAAGCCGCTTACTTTAGCAAAGGCGCCGAGTATTACTGTATTGACAATATTTTTGCCAAGCGTGTCCATAGCGATTTTAGCTGCGTCAAGAGGAAAGATATTTTTTGCCGGCAATTTATTTGTTAATGTTTTGAGTTGATTTTTATTTTTAGTGGTGTTAATTATAACTAAAGTTTTTAAATCACAGCCTTTGGTAACATCAACTGCGCTAAGCCCTGTTGGATGTTTATTATCCAACGGGGCAAGCAAGGTAGAATCTTGAATAATTAAAACATTTGGCTCATAAACATGCTCGCGGGTCCTGATTGGCTTGCTGTCAATCCTGGCAAAAGCTTCAATCGGCGCGCCGGTTCTTTCCACGCCAAAAGACGGAAAAGCTTGAGAATGCTTACCGTCATTAAACGCGGCAATAGCGATTAGCTCTGCGGCAGTAACAACGCCTTGGCCGCCGCGGCCATGGATTCTTATTTGGAACATAGATTTCTAATTTTCAATTTCTAATCCGCTCCGCCGGCTGGCCCGCCAGTGGGCGGGCTGGCGGACTGGCGGATTAGAAATTAGGCATTGAAAATTGTTTAAGAAGTTTTTCAATGATTTGAATAAACAGCCCATACGGTATATCCCCCGCAATTTTTTGACCATTAATAAACCATGTCGGCGTGCCGGCTACTTCTAATTTTTCAGCATCAGCAAAGTCTCTTTTAATGCTTGATAGATATTTTTTATTGGCAAAGCAATTATTAAATCTGTTAACATCAGCTCCGATTTGGTTAGCCAATGCTGAGAACTGCTTTTCTTCGCTGATTCCTTGGTTTTGAAATAATTTGTCATGCATCAGCCAAAATAATCCCTGCTCTCCGGCGCATCTTGCCGCCATTGCTAAATCCAATGAATGCTCGTATGCGGGGTAATCTCTAAATATTATTTTAACATCTTTTTTATATTTAAGCGAAATTTCACGGATTTTAACAAACGAATTTTTGCATAATGGACAGGAAAAGTCAACAAATTCCACAATAGTTATTTTTGGCTTGGCAGCGCCTATCCAGTAATTTCTTTGACCCTCAACCGCTTTTTGCATTTTTTCAGTGTATTTTTGCGGTTTAAGTAGCGCTTGTTGGCTGGCTAATCCGCTACTTTTAATTCTTTTTACTTCATCTGCAATGTAAAAACACGAAGCGGTTATTAGAATTAAAATAAAAGTGCCTAATATGGATAATAATATAACCCACCATTTTTTATACCACGGTTTGTTGATTTTTTGCATTGATGTTAAAATAAATATAATTCAAATACTACAAATGATATACAAATACTGCAAATTCAAATAATGCGAATAAGTAATTTGTATAATTCGCTCCGCCAGCCCCGCCGCTCGCAAGCAACGGGGCTGGCGGATTGCGGATTTGCATTATTGGCATTATAACACTTTTTTATGAATAAACAAAATAGCAAACAAAATAGTTTAAATAAATTACAGGAGGAAGCTGAAAAGAAATATAAAAAGCGTGATAAAAGAAAAAAACGGACTATGAAAGTTAGCGGCGGCAGAGTGCGGGAGTCGCAAAGAATAATTAAAGGTAAACATAATGCGAATGCCGCAATCCGCCAGCTGGCGGATTGCAGATTCGCATTATATACATTATGTCTTTACAAAATTACCAAACTAAAAGGAAATTTAATAAAACCCCGGAACCAAAAGCTGAAACAAGTAAAAAAAGCTTATCCCGTTTTGTGGTGCAGAAGCATTATGCGCGCAGTCTGCATTATGATTTTAGATTGGAAATGGGAGGTGTACTGAAGTCATGGGCAGTGCCCAAAGGCATGCCAGAGAAAAAAGGCGTAAAAAGATTAGCTGTGCAGGTTGAAGATCATCCTGTTGACTATATTGATTTTTCAGGTATAATACCTGAAGGAGAATACGGAGCCGGGGAAGTTAAGATTTGGGATAAGGGCAAGTGGAAGATAGTCAGTAGAAATTTGCAAGACGGCAGTTTTAAGTTTAGTTTGGCAGGCAAAAAATTAAAAGGAAAATATGCTTTAGTTCGTTTAAAAAATAATATAAAGAATTGGCTCATTTTTAAAACAGGAGAGGAAAAATTTAACTGATAACCTAAAATAAAAAAAGGCAGGACAAAATTTTTGTTAGATATATTTCCTGTTTGGCTATACGGAAAAGCAGTTAAAGGAAAATTAAACCACTAAAAATTAAAGTTAAGAGGAGGTAGTAGCTATGAAAATCAAGGGGATTAAAGCAGGAGAGTTGGATGCCCAAAAATTCATTAACGACAAAATAGATAAAATATCTAAGATTGTTGGCAATGAATTTGCTATTAATGCTCTCTCCGGAGGCGTTGATTCAGCAACGGTTACAATGCTCGGCAACTGGGTGCTGGGCAAACGGCTTAAAACCGTTTTTGTTGAAAACGGCCTCATGCGTGAAGGAGAATCCGAACAGGTTGAGGGTCTTTTCCGGCAGTTAGGAAGAACCATTGAAGTAATTGATGCGCGTAAAGAGTTCTTCATCGCGCTCAAAGGCATTACTGACCCGGAAGAAAAGCGAGAGGCGATTACCCAGACCTTTTACCGAAATGTATTTGGACGCATTATCAAAAAAAGTGGGGCAAAGTACCTTCTTCAGGGGACTATCCTGACCGATGTTGACGAAACTGTCGCGGGGATAAAACGGCAGCACAATGTTTTTGAACAGCTCGGGATTGATCCGCAAAAGTCTTTCGGCTACCACATCCTTGAGCCGCTCATTCAGCTCCGTAAAGATGGCGTAAGAATTATAGCTAAGGCGTTGGGTCTGCCTGAATCAGTCTATAATAGGCCGCCTTTCCCGGGACCGGCTTTGGCTACAAGAGTTAAAGGCGCAATAACGCCGGATAAGATTGAAATGGTACGCCAAGCGACTGTTATTACGGAGGAAGCGCTTGAACCTTTTGGCGCATTTCAAAATATGGCAATTTTAAATGAGGATCGTGTGACCGGTATTATTGATGGCAAAAGAGCGTTTGGCAGACAGATTGAGATTAGGTGTTGGGATAGTTTTGATGCAACTGAGGCAACGCCAAAGGAATTGCCATATCAGACAATGCGGCTTTTAGGTGAGCGTATTCCGGCTGAAGTCCCCGGTGTTGTTGGTGTGACTTTTAATTTTACATCAAAGCCACCATTAACTATGGAGGCGCTTTAAAATCAGGGAGAAGTAAAAAGCAAGAGTGGTTCTTTTTCTGAGCCACTCTTTTTTTATTATTTAATTTGCTTTTTAAGAGGTTTTGAGATAAAATATTAATAGAATATAGAATCTGGAATATAGAATATGGATTTTTTGCTCTAAATTCTATATTCTAAATTCTATATTCTATATTCATAATTCAAAAACCCATGAGCTACCTAATCATCATCATCTTAATCATCTTTTCCGCTCTTTTTTCCGGCCTTACCATTGGTTTTTTTAGTTTGAATAAAGATAGCTTGAAAATAAAAGCCAAGCTTGGGGACAAGCAGGCAAAGAAAGTTTATAAAATACGCAGAGACGGCAAT
>JAYEOU010000007.1:0-6037 GCA_034723335.1 Patescibacteria group bacterium | reverse complement strand
TAAATTATTTTATATTAAATATGTTGATAAAAATAAACTGGAATTAAAAGAAGGTGAAAAAATTGTAGAAATGACATTACAGGAAGCGCTAAAAGATAAAAAAGTTACAAATTTCACAAAAGAAATAATTAATTTTATTTTGCAAAAAGCGAAGAGTAGCAAAGCCACCGAGTGGCTTGCGAGCCACTCGGTGGCTGATAAATGGATTTTAAATAAAATGGATATTTTAATTAAGCAAGTTAGCGAGGACTTGGATAATTATCGGTTTTCACAAGCCGGGGAGCGATTGCGGGAATTTACCTGGAATGATTTTGCCGACTGGTATATTGAAGTGAGTAAGTTTGAGCAAAATTCAGAAAAGGATAAAATTTTAATGATGATTTTACGGGATTTATTAAAATTGTGGCATCCGTTTATGCCGTTTGTAACAGAGACAATATGGAGCGAGATGAGGAAAGATGAATTTTTAATGGTGGAGAGATGGCCTCGTCGTAGAGACACATTGCAATGCGTCTCTACGCGTGATGCAGAAAATTTTGAATTAATTCAAAGTATTATCATCGCTATTCGCAATGCTCGGTCGCAATACAGAATTAAGCCAAGCCAGAAAATTAAAGCTGTTATTTATGCCGGAAATAAGGTAAAGTTAATAAAAAGCCAAGCTGAATTAATTAAAAAATTACGCACCGGAGTTGAGCGATTGGAAGTTAAGCAAAAAGGCGGTAAAATAAAAGAGGCAATATATTTGACTGTTAATGGCCCTAGCTATTCTGCCGGAACAAGCATTGAAATTTATTTGATTATTTCTGGATTTGATTTTCAAGCTGAAGTTGATAGAATAGAGAAAGCCATTAAAGAGCAGAGGGCAAGGATTAAAATTTTAGAGAAAAAATTGTCCAATAAGCAGTTTATTAAAAAAGCGCCAAGAAAAATTGTGAATCAGGAAAAAGAAAAATTAGCAATTTGGCAAAATAAATTAAGCAAATTTAATGAACAATTAAATCATTTAAAATAAAATTTCCACAAATCAACAAATCAGCTACAAATTTACAAATACAGTATTTGTCATTTCGAACGAAGCGGAGCGGAGAGAGAAATCCCTTAAATTTGGTTTTTTGCGCTATTCATAGTTAAGGGATTCCTCCTTTCTCCGCCAGCTGGCGGATCCAGTCGGAATGACAAAGGAGCGTTATTTGTAAATTTGTAAAGGATTTGTAGATTTGCGGAAGCATAAAAGTATGTTTAACCAACTCATCATCAACAACCCGTTTTTACAAATTGAAATTTTTGGCAATACTGCTTTTGTTTGGCTAAAAACGGCTGCTGTTTTTTTTATTGCTTTGTTGATTTTAAAGCTGTTCCAGTCAATATTGATTGCTCGGCTTAAAAAAGTATTTGCGAAAACAAAGACCAAGCTTGACGACTTGATTATAAACGTCATTGACGCGATTTATTGGCCGTTTTATGTTTTTGCCGCAACGTATTTTGCAATACAGTTTATCGCAGTGCCGGAAATTATCAGTAAATGGTCGTTTTATGTTTTTATGATTGTAGTCGTGTATTACGCGATTAAGTTTCTATCCGAGCTGATTGATTTCGGCGCGAAAATGATTATTGAGAAAAAAGAGGATCAGCAAAGCGAAGGCATCATTAGATTATTAAGCTCCGCGGCGAAGATTGCGCTATGGGCCGGAGCGGCTGTTTTAGTAATGGCGAATATGGGCTATAATGTAACTTCGCTAATAACGGGGCTGGGCATAGGCGGAATCGCGATTGCTTTGGCTTTGCAGAATATTTTGGGAGATTTGTTCAGTTCTCTTGCCATATATTTTGACAAGCCGTTTAAGGTTGGCGACTTTATTGTCTTTGGGGACAAGATGGGCGGAGTTAAAAAAATAGGCATTAAGACAACAAGAATCCAAACGCCGCAAGGAGAGGAATTAGTGGTGGCTAACAGCGAATTAACCAAGTCCCAAATCAGGAATTTCGGGGTAATGGAAAAAAGGCGCAATTTGCAGCATATTGGAGTAATTTATGGCACGCCGTTTGAAAAGTTAAAGCGCATACCTGATATGATTAAGGAAATAATTAAAGCGCAAGACAAAGCTGAATACAGCCGGGTTCACTTTAAATCTTTCGGCGATTCAAGTTTGGTTTTTGAGGTTGTTTATTATGTGTTGTCCGGCGATTATGTTGAGTTTATGGATATGCAGGAGAATATTAATTTAGCAATAGTTGAAAAATTTAATCAGGAAAATATTGAAATTGCTTTTCCAACGCAGACGGTTTATGTGAAAAAGGAGTAGGCGGCAGATAATAGGAAATAATACAAAAACACCCTAAATTTAAGGGTGTTTTTTTATACAAGTAACTTGTGCATTTTGGTGCAAATTGCACAAGTTATTTTAATGGGTTTATAAAAGATATTTTTCTTTTTGCCAAATTTAACTATTTTGCCTTGTTTGATTGTTTTTTTAAGATATTTAGCGGCTTGCGCGTTTTTTACGCTTATCAACCTTTCCACATTATCATTGGTCACTTTTTGCTTTTTGATTTGGTGTTGGCTGTGATTCTGGTACTGGTTTATCTGACTGAATGTTTGTTTGATTGTTTTTAGTATCCATAGTTATATTTTAGCAAATTTAGGCGTTATTGAAAAATTAAAGGATAGATGATATAGTGAAAATAAGTTATTATTACAGAAAGATAGTAAACCCCGTTAGAAAAGTGTCGCTTGTTGGTGGCTTTAAACCACTGACTGCGACAGAATAATTTTACCTCCGACTTTGTCAAAGGCTTTTTTCTGACGGGGTAAATTAAATTCGTTATGAAAATTAAACATAAAATTATAATTGGAGATTCGCGCAATATAGCTGAATTAAAAAATAATTTTATATCACTATGCCAGAAGTTATAACAGATAAAAGTAAAATCAAAGAATTATTAACAAGGGGTGTAAAAAATATTTATCCAGCGCCCGCTGTTTTGGAAAAAGTTTTAATGTCCGATAAAAAGCTTAAGCTTTATTTAGGCATAGATCCGACCGGTCCAACTTTGCATTTAGGCCATTTAGTCCAGATATTAAAATTAAAACAATTTCAGGATTTGGGGCATAAAATAATTTTATTGATTGGAGATTTCACCGCGCAAATCGGGGATCCTTCGGACAAGGCGGCGGTGCGGAAGCAATTAACTTATGATCAAGTTATGGAAAATTGCCAGAGTTATAAAGAGCAAATTGGAAAAATTTTAGATTTAAAAAAAGTTGAGTTTAAATTTAATTCAAAATGGCTGGGGAAATTAAATTTTGCCGATATTATAAAATTATCTTCATATTTTACCGCCCAGCAGACTTTGGCCAGGGATATGTTTAAAAAAAGAATAGAAGCGGGAAAAGATTTATTTTTGCATGAATTTTTGTATCCCTTGATGCAGGCTTATGATTCTGTTTTTATGGACGTTGATTTAGAAGTTGGAGGCAATGACCAGATGTTTAATATGATGGCTGGAAGAACTTTAATGAAAAAAATGAAAAATAAAGAAAAGTTTGTTTTAACAACAAAGTTATTAGAAGATCCTACTGGCAAAAAAATGGGCAAAACCGAAGGCAATATGGTTGCCTTAAATTTTAGGGCTGAAGATATGTATGGAAAAATTATGAGCTGGCCTGATGGATTTATCGCGCCGGGCTTTGAATTGGCAACGCGGGTTTCCGCAAAGGAGTTGTTGCAGGTTTATAACGATTTAAAAAATAATAAAATTAATCCCCGGGATTTGAAAATGAAATTGGCGCGGGAGATTGTTAAGATGTTCCATGGAGAGAAAAAGGCGAGTGAAGCAGAGAAGTATTTTGTTAAAACAATACAGAAAAAGGGGATACCGGATGAGATAAAAGAAGTTAAAATAAATGTAGAGACGCATGGCGATGTATCTGTACGAAACATGAGTATTATTAATTTATTGGTTAAAATTGGATTGGCAGGCAGTAAGAGTGAGGCGCGTCGGTTGATTGAGCAGGGCGGGATTAGGGCTGATGGAAAAGTTATTAAAAACATTAATCAAGAGATTAAGATTGGCAAGGATGGAATTTTAATTCAAAGAGGCAAAAGGCGGTTTGTGAGAGTAAAAAAAAGTTAGAAACAAAATTTATGGGCACATTTGATGAAAAATATTTTAAACAACATCAGGGCAGGATTAAAATTAATTTGCGGGATTATTTGTGATAAATTTTTCCTTGACATCCCCCTCAATCCGTGCTAATGTGAAAGTGTTATTGAGAATAATACTTTTTTAATTGATTTTTTGCTAATATTAGTATAGGGCAATTAAAAAAGTGTTAAATTAAGTTTATTATAAGTATTTTGAATAATAATTTTTAAACCAAATAAATATGAAAAGGGCTGAGGATAATTTAATGTTTTATTACTTTAGCGCGTTAAAAGCGGAAAGCAGCGGATGCGCGGAAGAGTGTTTTGTTGTAAAAAAATTTAATATAAAAAAGTAAAGGAGACCGTTTTGAGCGGTCTTTTTAAATTTTAAGTTCTTTAAAAAAATAAAAAAGGCATTAGAGGGATGTCTTTTGAGAATAAAGGTTTTGTAAACTAATTAAAGGAGGTGAACAAAAATGTCTCAGAGCGATTTAGAAATAGATTTGTCAGAACACAAGGAACCCGAGGAATTTGTACAAGAACTAAGTAAAAAATATCCAGATAGCAATGTTGAGCTTAGTTTAATGGATAATATTCTGCACATAAACATTAGCCCAAAAATCCATCTTCAAGAAAGAATAAACATTGTGTCCTTTTTAAATGATAGAACAAAAGAGGCTATTCATGGCTTATAATAATGGAAGTGAAAGAAGTTTTATCAAAGACGGAGGTATATAACATAATATACCTCCGTTTATTTATTTAATTTTAGCTAAGTTTAGTAAAAATAATAGAAATATTTAGTTATGCACTTGACAACTGATAATATTTAATTATAATAAAAGCATATGAGAACTAATAGATATATCGGCCATCATCATATATTTGATTTTATTTGAGGGCTTAATGCGTTTATTAGTTTTGTAATAAAAAAATATATAATAAAAATTCGGAAAGCCCTCATGGGGCGTTTTTTATTTTTGTTCTTTTTAAAAGGATATTTTAGGTAGCCAATAAAATAATTACTTCAGAGAAAGGAGGATAAGCAAATGGATTTTTTTCCTGTAATTCGTAAGTTTGAATGTGTGGATCGGGTTAGTAATTTATACCCGGAAATAGGCAAAAAACCATTAGATTTTTTATTTTTTATTTGTCCTAAATTAAAATCCAATGGTTTTAGACTTAATCGCAATAAAACAGGATTGGCTGTGGAATATGTTAAAGGTGAAAATAAAAGCACAGTTGAAAGGTTGGAAAAAGTAAAAATGTTTATAAGCGAAGTAAGGGGCGCTGGCATTGAATTTACAATTTCTGCAATTTTCGCTTCAGCAGATGCAATAATGCTATTTCCCTTACCTGTTATGGTACCGCCGTTACCTAATTTGAATTCCAATATTAGAGTGATTTCAAATTACGAAATTGTTCAAAATAATTTTTTTGAATTTATAAGGTTGTATAATAACAGGCCATGGGAAAAGGTGCCGGAAAAGTTTGTCAAAATGGAATACGAAAGACTAAAATCTTTCATTCATGGGCAAAAAATTCCACAAAATATTATTCATGATTTTATTGAAAGAGCTTTTACTGGGTTTGCTTTAGACGGAAAACTGATACGCGCAGGGCATTTCGTGGATAATCCGGTAATTCTTGGTATAGAATCTCCAGGAGTGGTTGTTTTGCAGAATGCTGCTTTGTCGCGCAAACAGTGGCTGCCAGTTATCCAGCTTTGTTAACACATAAATATAGATGAGGAGAAAGGTAAAAGTTACGCTTTTCTTCTCATCTAAAATCTTAAAATTAATATGAAATATACAATTATAGAAAAAACTGACAAAATTATTAAACAAATTAAGCAAAACTCCCAAAGGCCAATTGAAAATATTAGATTG
>JAYEOU010000006.1:0-6094 GCA_034723335.1 Patescibacteria group bacterium | reverse complement strand
ATAAAATTGAAGTTAAAAATAGCATAGAAAGTCATTAACTTTAAATCTATTTAAACTTAATGTTAGTTCATAGCTGATGTTACAATAAAAACGCAATTTTCAGCAACCATTTTTGACCATTAAGCCATTTTAGCTATTTTTTGTTGTAAATTTTTTTACTTGACTTATAGAAAAATTTGTGCTATATTAATACAATTGAAAAGGGAATCGAATTTTATTACATTTTTCAAAATTTATTAAATTAAGAATAAAATATGGACAATAAATCAATTTTAGGCCAAATAATTAATAATTACAAGACAAAAGAAATTAAACTAAATGCTGTTATGACGGTTAATAATTTATTTAACGAGCTTAATGGGCGGGAACGCGATGTTCTAACCCGCCGTTTTGGTTTGCGCGGACAGGATGGAGAGACCTTAGAAAAGGTTGGCAAGATTCATAAATTAACCCGAGAACGGGTTAGGCAAATTGAAAATAGCAGTATTGAAAGATTAAAAAAATTAAAGAATTTAGAATCACTTATTAGCGGATTTAAAAAAGCGGTTAGCCAATTATTAGAAGAGCATGGCGGTTTAATGGAGCGGGAATATTTATTAAATAATTTAGTGCATTTTTCAGTTGATGGCATTAAATGCAAAAGCGAAGATAAAACAATCTATAAAAGCCACCTAAATTTTTTAATTTCGAGATTATTACGCAATGAGTTTGAGGAAGTTAATGATTCCAAAAATTTTAAAAAATCGTTAAAGTTGAAACACCAAACTTTGGATTATTTAGAAATTTTAGCTGAAGAGCTGATAGCGAAGATTGAGCAAGATAAAAGAATTTTTATGACCGAAGAGCTTATAGATTTAATCAAGGAGCTTAATAGTTTTAAAAATAATCAAGATCAATTTAACGCGCCCAACAACATTAATATTGCTGATATTCTAAACAGTGATTTTTCCCAAGAGAACACTGGCTTGATTAATAATAATAAAATTTTATGGACAGTATTGCAAGCCGCCCGCAATCTCTCCCAAAATAAATTTGGTTATTGGGGTATTTATTCTTGGCGCGAAATTAATCCTAAAACCATTAATGATAAAATTTATTTAGTTTTAAAAAATCATGGCAAGCCGATACATTTTACTGAAATTGCGGACAGAATTAATCAGATTAGTTTTGATAGAAAAATCGCTAATGCCGCCACTGTCCATAATGAGCTGATTTTAGACGATAAATATGTTTTAGTGGGCCGCGGTTTATATGGATTAAAAGAGCTTGGCTACTTGCAAGGCACTGTGGCTGATGTTATTGAAAATTTTTTAATTAATACAGAAGAGCTGTTAAGCTATAAAAAAATTGTTAATAAAGTTTTAGAGCAACGTTTAGTTAAGGAAGCTACTATCCATTTAGCTTTAATGGACAAAGACAGGTTTGAGAAAGTGGAAGGAGGAAAGTATAAAATTGCCAGTAACTTACCTTAATTGAATAGCATTATTGTTTTTACGATAGAAATATTATTGAAATACAGTAGAAATATATACACTGAAATACAGTAGAAATACATTGGAATACATTGAAATACGATAGGAATACATTGAAATACAGTAGAAATACAATTGTATATCAATGTATTTTTAATTTATACAGCCCTTCTTGATTGCCGATTTTGGCGTAAAAATATAAAGTATTGCCTTTTTGATTTAAAGCAGGAAAAGCAATTTTATCAAGCTTAATTATTTCAGTAATATTATATTTTTCACGTTTATCAAGCTCTATGGTATTAACAGCAGTGTCAGTGGAATAAATTATATAATTATTGCTGGGATGCCAAAGAACGCTATTAATAACCTTGCTAATGCGGGTTAATAGTGTTTTTTTGTTGTTTTTCAGATCAAACAGCCAAATTTCAAAGTCATTAGCATAAAGCAGTTTATTGTCGTTAACCCAATCAGCGCGCTTGATATTGCTAATAGTTTCCCTTAAAGTGGAATAGAACGAAGATAAAGGATCAATTAGAGGATCAATTAGATAAAGAATTTGATGATGTCGGTCGTAAAGATTAAGCAGCTGGCTGGCCGGATTAATAAAATTATAATTAGCAGAATACGGCAGATTAATAATCCTTGCCGGTTGCCCATAATCAGTTTTGAAAATGTTTAAATTTGTTGAATTGCCTGTTTGGCTAATTGAATAAAAATAATTATTTTTAATTAAATATTCATTTCCATGCCCCAAAGGCTGGCCTTTTGAAATAATTTTATTGGTTTTAGCTGATAAAATAAAACTATTCATATTTTTTTTATCTTGATAGTATAATTTATCGTCACTATAAATATCCCATTTAATCTTGTTTATTTCAGTTTTAATATATTCAGTTAAATCTGTTTTATCTTTTATATTTTCAATATTAATAACCGAGTTGTTGAATAGAATTTTTTTACTGCTAGGCGACCATGCGCATGCGGCGGCCGGCAGGCGGCTATCAAAGGAAAGTTTTATTTGTTTTTCATTGGTCAAGTCTAAAAGTATTATTTGTCCATCGGTTAATATCGCTAATTTATTTTTGTCAGGCGAAAGCAGCAAATTATTGATTTTGCCGGGCAATAAAAGTATGGGCAGGTTTTGTTTAAACAAATAAACATCTTCAGCGTAAGTTGAGGCGCCGGGATAAATAAATAATTTTTTTTGCCATGGCTGATAGCCGTCAAGCTCAAATTTTAAATTATACTCTCCCGGCAAAAGATTTTTAATCTTTGCTGGAGTTTTAATAAAGCTTTTTTCTTGTGAATAGTATTTTTTGAAAAAAGTTTGCTGCGGCTCGCCGTTAATAAAAATTTTTGCTCCCTGAGGCTTTGTGTCAAATATAAAAGTGCCTGTTTTTTGAAATTTTATCCCGCTTAAGCTGAATTTATAGCCGGCAGCGTAAAAAATCACCATTGGAGTGATGGTGAAGAATATTAGTATGAAAGATATATAGAGTATGCGGCGGTTTGTTAGGGACATATAACTTCAATTTTGAATTTCTAATTTTGAATTTTGAAACCCGCTTAACTGACTGCCATGCCCGACTGAGCGGTCAGGCAGGCATCAGTAGCTCGGGCACGGTAAATTCTAATTTTTAATTTTGTTCTGCATAATATTACGGGATTTAATGTTTCAAAATTAAATCATTCAGAATTATTTCAAAATTCAAAATTAGAAATTCAAAATTTTTTAATCCACTCTCTTAACATCCGCTCCCAGCGCCCTTAATTTGCCGTCAATATCTTCATAGCCGCGGTCAATCTGATAAATATTATTTATTTCAGTTTCTCCTTTAGCAATTAAGCCTGCTACAATCATGGCAATGCCTGCGCGCAGATCAGGACTGGTTAATTTTTTGCCTTGCAGTTGAGTCGGACCATTAACTACGGCGCGGTGCGGATCGCACATAATAATATCAGCTCCCATTTGCATTAGCATATCAGTATAAACTAAGCGGCGGTCATAGATAGTTTCATGGATTAAAGAAGCGCCGTTTGCTTGCGTCATTAACACAGTATAAAGCGGTTGCAAATCAGTTGGAAATCCAGGATATTCATGGGTTTTTATGCTGTATGGCTTTATGTTTTTAGCCGGCTTAATCATTAGCCAGTTATCGCCATATTCAAAAGGTATGTTAATTTTATCAAAAATATTAAGCAAAGCCTGAATGTGCATAGGATTGCATTCTTTAATTATTATTTCTGATTTAGCGGCCACTGCCATAATAGCGAATGATCCTGTCTCTAATCTGTCAGGCATAATTTTAAATTGGCCGGCGCTAATACTTTCAACGCCCTCAATAATAATAGTTGATGTGCCGGCGCCTTTGATTTTAGCGCCTTGCTCATTTAAATAATCTGCCAATGCTTTTATTTCCGGCTCCATAGCGCAGTTTTTCAAGATAGTAATACCTTCAGCCAATACCGCCGTCATCATTAAGGCCTCTGTAGCTGTCACAGAAATGATTGGGAAAAAGTATTCACAGCCTTTTAATTTTTTGGCTTTAAGATGGTAGTAATTTTCTTTTTCTTTAATTTCCGCGCCTAAGCATTTAAAGCCATTTAAAAATAAATTAATCGGCCGCCCGCCAGCCCCAATAACACAGCCGCCTGGCAATGGAAATTTAACTTCTCCTGTTCTGGCTAATACTGGTCCGGCAAACATAATAGAAGCTCTGAATTTATTGGCAAATTTTGAGTCTAATTCGTTTTTAGTAATTTTTTCAATTCCAATTTCGCATTTATTATTATTGCGTTTTACTGATGCCCCTAAATCCACGGCAAGTTCAAGCGCCCGGCTAATATCTTCAATGTTAGGAAGATTAGTGATAGTTATTTTTTCAGACGATAAAAGAGCGGCCGGGATAATTTTTAAAGCCGCGTTTTTAGCTCCCTTTACTTCTATTTCTCCGGATAATTTTGTTGGACCTTGAATGATTAATTTAGACATGATTATAATAATGCGAATCTACAATCCGCCAGCTGGCGGAGCGAATACTGCAAATAGTTTTTATGCAAATTTAAAACTATTTGCGTTGTTTATGTTCGTAGTATTCGCATTATGTTCATACGCGAATAAAATTTTTTACTTTGAGTTATTTAACTCATTAAAATTCATAATCAAAGTGTTTAACTTTCGCCTTAACACTGAAAAAGAATAAAACTTTTTGCCTAATTCAAAATTATGTTCCGCCCATTTTTTAACTAATTTTGGATTTTGTAAAATTTTTTCTGTTTTAGCAACAGTATCTTCTGTAATAAATTCATTAAAATCAATTACTTTAAAATCGCGCGGCTTAATATCTGTTACAAAAACAGGATAATTATTTATCACTATGGGTTTTTTAAAATAAACCGCTTCAAGAAAAGCATTGCCAAAACCTTCTTTAGAGGAAGGGAAAGTGATTAAATCCGCGTGCGGATAAACATCGGCAAGCGTATAAATTTTGTTATTATGCTTGGTCCTGCCCCGTCTGTTGTTGATGTTTTTGGAAACAAATAAAGCGTTAACTTTCATTATTTTAGCGTATTTTTTAACTCTTTTTTCATAAGACAAGCCCTCGTCTTTAGAAGCGTGGGATATTACCAATCTGGTTTTAAGCTTTAGACGGCTTACTAATTCAATGGCGCGTTCAATTTTTTTTCTTTGAATTACCCGTGTTGGCTGAAGAATAAAAAATTCATCCGGCTTAATTCCAAGATTTTCTTTAACATCAGCGGCAAAAGAGTTAATTAGCGCGGGCTCATTTTCAAAATCCATTACATTAGGAATAATTGTTGATGATATGCCGGACCTGAAACTTAATTGGGCCGCGGCCTGTGAATTAATTACTACATGCTGGATAGACGGCAAATTAGGGGGGAAAGCCATATTTAAATATTCAGGTATTGAATTAATAAAAAATTTTTTCCTTTCCCAATATAAATCATGATGATGGGCGATGGACGGCATGCCTGATTCTGAAATTACCTCGGTTACGGCTATGCCTAACGGAATGTTAATGGGAATAGACAGGCAATTTTCCAATATTAGAATATCAATTTTAAATTTTTCTATAAAACGATAAATTTTAATTTTAAGCTCTTCCTTGATATGGTGTATTTCCTTGGTTAGGTCAGGATTTCTTGTATTGGCGCCAAAGCATGATTGAGTAATTTTTTTTATTGCTGGATGATTAAAATGCGCTTTTTTAACAATATAAGATCTGGTTGAACGAATTTCCAGTTCTCCTGCCAAATAAAAACATTTATATCTCTCTTGCTCAAGCACTTTAGCCCATTTGAATGTTTCTAAAGTTACCCCGTCTGTTCCTGCTATGCGAGTGGATATAAAGCCGATATTTTTTAATTTTTTATTATTGTTCATAATGAAAATTGAGATTATTAATTATTACTCGCCTACGTTTTACTATGACGAGGCAAGAAAGATGTTTCTTATTGTTGCGGATAACAAGTCAGGCCGTCTAAAAACTAAAAAAAATTTCTAAACCAAAAAATATTTCAGCCGAAAGAGGCCCATTCGCCTCCTATGCCGGCGCTCCCTGCCTTATTAAAATATCAAATTGCTGTTTATTCTCTTT
>JAYEOU010000005.1:0-6096 GCA_034723335.1 Patescibacteria group bacterium | reverse complement strand
TGGCGGATCGGCCAAATTTTCCAAAAATTTTTTCAGCTTACCTTGCAGGTAAACCTCAAAAATTATTTGAAAAATTTGTCTCAAAATCTAAAAATTTCGTTACGCAGCTTATTATGCAACAGGTCTAATTTTAAATCGGCCGGAAACCGGACAATATTATGCATTTAAGATATCGCTTACAAACCAAAATAGTCGCTATTGTATTGGCAATAATGGTTTTATGCGTGTTAATTTCCACTATTATTTCTTTACATAGATTAAATACAGTTGTTAAAGAGCGATTAGATGCTGCCGGAATTTTTTCATCTCAAACTTTGGCTACTTTTTCTGTTGAAAATCTTCTTGCTTGGGATTACCCGACATTGCAATTATCCATTAATCATACCGCTAAATACGATCCTTATATTTTAGCAATTAGCATTTATCATAAAGACGATTTAGTGGCTAATTATCAGAAAAAAACTGAAGAAAAAGGCATAGAATATACGGCGCCGGTTATTGTTGAAGTATTGGGCGAAGAAATAAAACTTGGGACTGTTAAAATCGTCCTTTCTGGAAAAAAGTATCATGCCTTTTTTATACAACAAATTTATTCATTAATTATTCTAGGATTAATACTCGGATTAGGAGATACCTTATTAATATATCTAACTATAAATAAAATAATTTTAAAACCTATTAGACAAATTGAAGAAAGCGCGAGAATTATAGGCGAAGGCAATCTTGAATATCAAATTAATCTTAAAAGCAAAGATGAAATAAGCAAATTAGCGCAGACGCTTAATAGCATGACCAGAAACTTAAAGCTGTCCAAAGATGAAACAGAAAATTACAAAAAACACTTGGAGAGAAGGATTGATGAGCTGGAAAAATTCCATAAATTAACGGTAAACCGAGAGCTTAGAATGGTTGAACTAAAAGAAAAAATAAAAAAAATGCCAGGATATTCAGACAAAGCGGCTGCTTCAAAAGAAATCCCAAAAAAAGGTCCATTAAAAAAACCGCAAAATTGTTGGAATTTTTGGAAATGTGATGAAAAAATAAAAAATAATTGTCCAGCTTTCAAAAGCGATTCGGGCAAAGAATGCTGGCTAGTAGCTGCTAATTACTGCCCCTACCTTAAAAATAAAGGATTTAGAACCTGCGATGAATGCCCTTGGTTTAAAAAAGTCAATCAATAGACCTGCCGCATAATAAAAAAATATTAAAAACAGAAAATTAGACTTGTCGCGTAATTATTTTTTACTGCAATTTCCAAATTTTGGTCAAATTTTCCAAAAATTTTTTCAGCTTAGCTTAGGCTAAACCTCAAAAATTGTTTGAAAAATTATAACTCAAAATTTGAAAATTTCGTTACAAAACTAATTACGCGACAAGCCTAATAAGCTTTATTATTTTATGCAATATTTTGTAAAATATCTAATTGGAATTTTGTTGGCCTTAGGATGGACTGCGGTTATCTTATTGACAACTCCCGCTTTAGGCAGGCCTATAATTTCAGGGTATGTTTTGTTGCTTATATTTATTAGTTTTTTTCAGAAAGCAAGGGCAGTTTTATTCACAGGATTAATGATCTTGCTGTGTTATACTTTTTTACTTTTCACTTATCCGTATCCAAAGACTCTTCATCCTATTTTAGATTTTGCTATTCTTCTTTTAAGCGCAGGCGCAATCATTTTAATTACCCGAAATATTCAAAAACATTATGCTAATTTGCTTAAAGCTCGAAATAAGGCGAAAGAAGCCAAATCCACGCTTGAAATAAAAGTCTCTGATAGAACCAAAGAACTGCGGGAACTATCTCAAAACCTGGAGAAAAAAACGCAAGAAAGGACTAAAGCGCTGGAGAAGACTAGAAAAGCATTAATCAATCTATTGGAGGACGCGGAAGAGGCAAAAAGAAAAATTGAAGAGGAAAAAAATAAAACTAGAGCGGCTTTAATAAGTTTATCAGACGGCTTGATTGTTTTTAATAGAGAAAAAAAAATTACTTTAGCCAATCCTGGGGCTGAAAAAATTTTTAGGGTAAAAGAAAGTGAAATCCTTAATAAAACAATAAATGAAATTGCCAATACGCCTAATTTAAACGCTCTTTACAAAACATTAGGCCAAAAAATAGAATGGACTAGAAAAAAATATGAATTGATTTTAGAAAAGCCGTTCAAAAAATTTTTTCAAGTGTCAATTGTCCAAGTAACGGTTGATAAAGCAACGATTGGACTGATGGTTATTTTACATGATATTACCCATGATAAAGAGGTTGACCGAATGAAGACAGAATTTATCTCTGTTGCCGCCCACCAACTGCGCACCCCGTTATCAGCCGTTAAATGGACTTTGCAAATGATTTTAGACGGCGATATGGGAAAAATTGATTCTGAAGTAAAGGAATATCTTAAAAAATCTTATCAGTCAAATGAAAGAATGATAAATTTAGTTAATGATTTGCTTAATATTTCCCGCATTGAAAAGGGCCATTTTCTTTACAATTTAGAACTGATTTCCATGCAAGATTTAATTAAGAGTGTTATTTCGGATTCTGCGAGTTTTGCCGCCAAACAAAAGATAAAAATAAATTTTAACATGCCGAAAAGCGGAATATTTAAAATTAAAGCGGATTATAAAAAAATTAAGCTGGCAATACAAAATTTAGTTGATAATGCCATGAAATATTCAATGTCTGGGAATAAAGTTATTATTAATCTAAAAAAAATAAAAGAGAACAGGAACGATTTTATTCAAGTTGAGATTAAGGATGATGGCATTGGCATAAGCGAGCAGGAGCAACAGAGATTATTTTCTAAATTTTTTCGCGGTGAGAATGCCACTATAATGCAAACCGACGGATCTGGATTGGGCCTATTTATTGTTAAAAATATTATTAAAGCCCATGGCGGCAAAATTTGGCTTAAAAGCAAGGAAAATCAAGGGTCAACTTTTTACATTAAACTGCCAATTAATCAACAATTATTAAACCCTAAATAATTTTCGTTATACGTCCCAATGGGATTCCCCAGGGATTATGCGAATAAAAAATATGTCCAATAACAACAAAAAAATTTTAATTATTGAAGACGAAGAAATCTTGCTTAATGTTTTATCAAAAAAAATAAAAGATAACGGTTTTGATGTTTTGGTTGCGCGTGATGGAGAAAATGGCTTGGCGCAGATTAAAAGCGGCAAGCCGGATTTAATTTTATTAGATATGTTATTACCCAAACTTGACGGTTTCGGCGTATTAGAAAAATTAAAAGAAAATAAAAATAATATTCCTATTGTCATTATTTCTAATTCTGGCCAGCCGGTTGATGTTGGCAGGGCGCTTAAATTAGGAGCTTATGATTACTTAATTAAGGCAGAGCTTAGTCCTGACGAAATTATTGAAAAAGTTCATCATTGTTTAATTAACATCCAAAACAATAATCGCGCTGAATCAGGCGCTAAAAAAATATTAGTAGTGGAAGATGATAAATTTCTGCGGGATTTATGCGTTAAAAAACTAAATCAAATGAATTTTTGCGTTGATTCGGCGATTAACGGCATTGAAGGTTTGGAAAAAATTATTAAAGACAAGCCGGATCTGGTTTTATTGGATATAATTATGCCCGGTATGGAAGGTTTTGAAATTTTAGAAAGAGTGCGGGCTGATAAAAACGAAAAGATCGCCAAAATTCCGATTATTATGTTATCTAATTTAGGACAGGAAACTGATGTTAAAAAAGCTATGTTGCTTGGCGCTAATGACTATTTAATTAAAGCCCACTTTACGATTGATGATATTATTAATAAAATTAGTAAATATTTATAACTTATTTCAAATTACGAAACTCCCTTTTTTGTCATTTCGAACGGATCCGCCAGCCCGCCCACTGGCGGGGCCAGCTGGCCCCGCCGCTCGCGAGCAACGGGGCTGGCGACTCGGAATGACAAAATAACGGCGTTTCGTAATCCAAAGGAATCCGTGATTCACAGAACTAAATTTATGCAAACATTTTTAAAACTAATCAAAAAGAAAATTAACGGCGCAATTTGGACATTAATTAGTACAGGAGTAATCTTATTATTATTGGGCATATTAATTGTTTGGACTGATTTTATTTTACGGTTAATTATAGGATTGCTGGTAATAATAATAGCTTATGTCTTTTTTTACGGCGCTTACAAAATTTGGGCGCTTAAAAAGGAAGTAGAAAAATATTTTAAGTTATAATTATAACGCTTTTAAAAATACATTGAGATACAGTTGAAATACAGTGGAGATACATTGCAAGAGATACAATAGAAATACAGTGGAGATACAATAGAAATACAGTAGATATACAATTGTATTTCAACTGTATTTCTACCGTATTTCTTTTAATGTATTTCAATGTATTTCTTGTAATATTAAAACAATAGCATTATTCAATTATTTAATATATGCTTATTGCGTATAAGGTGAATAATCTAAATATATGCTTAATCCTACTTTAACGCGCAAAACAGAAAATACTTTAACTATAACTGAAAACACTAAAAAATTATTTCAGGCGATTTATCGCGAACAAAAAGAAGAAGCAAGAGTTGATGATGAAATACCAAAAATAAAAGTTTCAGCCTTAATTTCTAAAATGGCTTTTTATTACGAAAAAATCCGCAATGCCATTGATTACAAGGAAGAACAGCTATTGCGTAAAAATGCCATAGAACGGATTTTAAAGCGCCAAATTGTTATTGAAGGGGCAATTAAAGAATTAAAAAGCGAGGAAATGGCTAAGTATCTTTTAACTGAATTGATTAGAGCCGGCTATTTGCCTAATAATAAAATTCCAGAGGACAAAATTTATGAAATAAGCCAAGTAATTAATAAATACATAAAATTAAAAAATTATACCTTGGTTTGCATTAAAAACGGCAATAAAATTAAAAATGAAACTGTTAGCTGGATTATTACTATGGCCGCTTGTGATATTGAGGAAAGATTAAACAAAAATATTGTCAATCAAACAGTTATCAGCAACATGTATGAAATTTTAAATTTTAATATTAAGCTGCCTGAAAATTCTCAATATCAGCAAGATAAAAAAATTCAGATTTATTTAAGCATCCACCGCAATTTATTAAAATTTGACAACGAAATGCTTGAATTTATTTTGTTTAAATATTTTAATAATAGCTGGCAAGAAGAAATTAAACAAGAAAGGACTAAAGACGAAGAAATTACAAAATTGGCCCAAAACATAACTGTTTTGCGCAAAGCTATTGATAAACAGATTAATCACCCGCTGGCAGGCCAGTTTAATAGAATTATCAGCCGCTATACCGTATTTTTTACTGTTTTAATTGATGTAATAGCAGACGATCCTGCCGGCGTTTATAATGACTTCAAAGCTGATCCCAAGGCATTTCCCCGACAAATAAAAAAGATTTGCGGCAGAAAATACAAACAAGCGCATTCTAAGTTATGGCGCGCGGCCATGCGCAGTATTATTTATATATTCTTAACCAAGTCAATTTTTGTAATATTACTGGAAATTCCAGCCATTAAATGGTTTGGCGAAGAAATCAATCTATCATCTTTAACTATTAATATCGGTTTTCCGGCTTTTTTATTATTTTTGATCGTTTTGTTCACAAAACTGCCCTCTGAAGATAACAGCAAAAAAATTATTGAAGGAATTAACGAAATAGTTTTTGAAGAAAAAACGCGCAAAGAACCTTTTGGGTTAAAAAAGGCGATCAGGCGCAATAAATTAATGAATGCAATCTTTGGTATAATTTATATTATTACTTTCTTTTTATCATTTGGCCTGATTATTTGGGCTTTGGGTAAAATCGGCTTTACATGGATTAGCACTATAATCTTTTTATTTTTCTTGGCTTTGGTCAGTTTCTTTGGCATTAGAATCAGAAAAGGCGCTCATGAATTGATTATTACTGAGCCAAAAGAAAATATTTTTAACTTTATTGCTGATTTTTTCTATACCCCGATTGTGGCAGCCGGCAAATGGCTTTCAGAAAAATTTTCTCGCATTAATCTTTTTATTTTTATTTTAGATTTTATTATTGAAGCGCCGTTTAAAATTTTTGTGGAAATTACCGAAGAATGGACAAAAT
>JAYEOU010000004.1:0-6148 GCA_034723335.1 Patescibacteria group bacterium | reverse complement strand
TATTTAAATAACCAAGATATCAAGATTATTAACCAAAAGATACAGACTTTTTCCTTAGTAAAAGCACTTTACACTCCGAAGAGCTTCTTCATGCACGCGGCGTCGCTCCTTCAGCCTTTCGGCCATTGAGGAAGATTCTTGACTGCAGCCTCCCGTAGGAGTCTGGGCAGTGTCTCAGTCCCAGTGAGACGGGCCATGCTCTCACACCCGCTACCCGTCATTGCCTTGGTGAGCTTTTACCTCACCAACAAGCTGATAGGCCATAGACCCCTCCCAAGGCGGAAATCGGAAATCGGATGTCGTCCCGCAGTAATGCGGGATGAAATCTGAATTCCGATCACCTTTAAGCGGGGATGACTTATGTCCCCCTGCTTTTATCAAGTATTATTCCGGATTTCTCCGGGTTATTCTTGTCCTTAGGGCAGGTTACCAATGTGTTACTCTCCCGTTTGCCATGCTGATGCGAAGCATCAGCATTCGACTTGCATGCCTTAGACACGCCGCCAGCGTTCATCCTGAGCCAGGATCAAACTCTCAAAAAGTTTTTAGACAGGTTTACCCCATTAGATAGTGAAACATCTAATGGGGTTTACTATCCTGTTGATACATACTTGCTTACGCGAAATATATATCAATTATATTTGAAGATATATTATTCTTCTTTTTCAGAAGCCGAATTTTTGAATTCCTTCTGCATTACTGCGAGACGAAATTCAAAGTCCGGCTTCTGATTTAAATCGGCGCCTGTTAGCACCAAAATTTGTCCCATACAATAGATATGGGATGATCCTAATTCTACATAAGCATAAATTGTTAATGTGCTTTATATACTTTCAAAATTAAAGAAAGAAACAATGATATAAAACTTTTATATCTTTGTTTCTTTCTTTAAAAATATTAACAGACGCTATTTTAAAATTATGCTATTTCTAATTATTCAATATTTTTTTCTATTTAATAATTAAAACTTAATTACATTATCATTTTAAAGTAATTTTTTGATTGTGTCAAGAGCTTTTTAGTATTTATAAAAATAATTATAAAATTGGCTAATTTTCCACAGTTTTTAAACATATTAAGCAGAATTTTAAAATTTTGTTTAATTTTAAAATTTTAGGAATTTATTTTTTTGTCATGTCAGGGTTTTTCTAACGGGGTAAAATGGTTTTACAGATTATTCCAGCGCAATTTAAAAATTATTTTTATTTTTTTGCGATTTTCCAAAGCAGGTTAAAATGTTCTAAGTAAGAATCTCGCAATTCTTTATTTTTTATTTCAATAATAAAAGGTTTATCAAGAAAGAATTGATAACTAACACTATTAAGCCATATTACAGCAGTTATTGGATTTTTAAGATTATAAGGCAAAAATTTTACTTTTCTTATCGTTGTATTTAATACTTTTTCTTGTTCCTTGAATTCATTTCTAAATATTTCACTTGATAAATTTTTTGAATGTATTTTTCTTTTGATTCTTAGTTTATCATATTTCTCAATTAAAAATTTTTCGCTTAAAACCTTCTCAAATTTTTTACCCAGACTTGCCAAAATATAAATAGTCGTGCCAATAGGCAGATATTTATATTTTTCAATAAAAAATCTATGAATTTTTTCTCTACCATCATAAATATTAATTCCATGTTCATGTCTGCTTTTTTTAAGTTCAGTTGCAATATTTTTGCTTAATCGCTCGGCAATTAATTTCTGTTTTTGTAAATTTTCAACAATAATTTGAGGATCAGCGATTTTAAAATGATAAATTTTATTTTTCATTATTTTAATAACCATGTTTCTTTTTTCCAAAGAATCTAAGGCGTTATAAACAAGCTGGCGATGCCATTTTAAGTCATTAACAACGCCGCCCACTGGCGTTTCTCCTACTTTAAGCAAACTTAAATAAATTTTTATTTCATTTTCGGTCAAACCGAGTTTTTTTAAATCTTCTCTCATAGTTATCGCTCCGCGAGCCCCGCTACGAATGGGGCGCATACGAATTTAATGTGTCAATTAAAAAATGACAGTTATATTTTTTATTAGCTAACATTGCTTATATTATATATCAATTTTTTGTTGTTGTCAACAAAATATTGTTGACAATTATTAAATCGTATGATAATATAAAATATTAAAGTTAAAATAAAATATTAAAAAAGATCTTTAACAATTTAGAAAAAGGGGGAATAAATGACGCAATACAAAAAAATTGCCAAGGCATATACAAGTAAAGAAAGAATGGAAAATCCATTAAGAAAATTTATAATTTATCCAAGCTGGCTGGGCGCTTGTGGCGATGTAAAAGGAAAAACGGTATTAGATTTAGGATGTGGAGGAGGCGGCAGTTCCAGAATGTTAGCTATCAAAGGAGCTGCGGTGATTGGCGTAGATAAAGAACCGGAGATGATTAAAATTGCCCAGAGAATAGAACGAAAAAATCCAATGGGCATTAAGTATGTGGTTGCTGACGCTGAATATTTGCCAGAATTTCAGAAGAAATTTGATTTAATAACCCCTGCATACCTTTTACATTATGCAACCTCAAAAAAAGAATTGAAAAATTATATAGAGAATATCGCGCTTAATTTGAAACAGGGTGGCAAAATGGCTGCTATTAACTTAAATCCTGAACAGCCGATTTTGTCTTATAATTCAAGCAAAGCTATATTTGTATCACAAAAATGGCAAGGAAAGCCTTTTATCGAGGGTTCCATAATTGAAGTAACACTTTATAAAAAAAATGGAGCCAAAATTTGCAGTTTTAATTGTTATTTTTGGCAGAAACAGACTTATATAGATGTTATGAAAGGAGGTGGATTTAGTAATATCCAATGGATTAAGCCAAGAATAAACGATATCGGTAAAAAGGTTTACGCAAACTGGAAAAGATTAAAAACAAGAAATTTGGTGATTATTTCCGCAACATTAAACCAGAGAAAGAGAAAAGGAGGAAAGTAAAATGAAAAAATTAGGTACGATTTTTGTGATTATGGTTTTGGCATTATTGATTGATGTTAATGTTTTTGCTGATGAAGTAAAAAATAACTATCTTTCACTTCGTTATGAAACAGGCAGGAACACGGAAACAGGCGACAAATTTCATGGGACTTATAATGTCTTTGAAAACAACAGTTTAAAGGATTGGGCATTGGGCGTTCGTTTTATCACAGGCGAAAAAGGATTTAAATTGATAATTCCCTGCGCTTACTATAAAGTGGGTAAGGGATTTCAATTAGGAGCTCAATATAGCTCTGATTCCTTTAACAATGAATCAGTCGGCCCATCGTTTCGTTTTATCAGGCCAGTTGGCAAAATTTTTGTTTTTCTTAATGCCACGCAATATTTTGACACCAAGGACGATAAATATAAAACAGATATTTTTTTAAGCTTGAAAACATTGGGGCAGGGCTGGTATTGCGGAGCGGAATTTTGGTACTATAATATTAAAAATGGCACTGAAAATCTGCATTTTCGGCCCATTAGAATTGGATACAGATTCAAAAATAATTTAGCGCCATTTGTTATGCTCCAGCGGAAATGGAACGATCAAGGACTTAGGGCGGACTCCATTTTGGCTGGAATAGAAATTAAATTTTAAAAAAAATAAGGAGAAAAAAATAACACAGAGCCATGGCTTCGCGCATGGCTCTTTTTTTATTAAAAACTCGGCTTCTGATTAAAAGCTGAGTTTTTAATTTTTTAGTTGTTTGTATTTAAAAATCACTCTCTATAATACTTTGCCGCGGTTTCCGGTGAAATCGAATTAATAACCAATCCGGAACCCAGCTCAACTCCGGCCCAGATGCTGTCCCGAGGCTGGATTTTTAAATATAAATGCTGATCCTTGTTGGAAACGGCATTATGCAGGAAATAATTAAATGATAAATTTAATTTTTGCAATTTTATCAATATTTTTTTCAGGGCTTTGGCAAAAGATTTTAATTCTTCTTTATTCAACAATGCAATATTATCAATATGCCTTTTAGGAAAAATCCATGCTTCATAATGGTATTCGCTGGCATAAGGCGTAAAAGCGGTTATATGTTTATCTTCAAAAATTTTTCGTTCTGTTTTCATTTCTTTCTTTATAATATCGCAGTATGGGCAGACGCCATGCTTGACTTTGTAGTTTTGCGCCAATCCCATTTCTTCATGAACTTCCGGTGGCAAAATTTGCGTGGCAAAGATTTGGGAATGCGCGTGCACGACTGATGCGCCCGCTTTTGAACCCTGATTTTTAAAGCACAAAATATAGTCAATTTTTTTATTCTTAGCAATTACTTTAGTGCGGCGGGAATACATTTCTATTACTTGCCCAATTTTTTGTTCGCTTAAATCAGCCAACTCCTTATTATGATCAGGGCTTTCAACAATAACTTCCTGGGTGCCATAAGCTTTTTTATTATCAAGAGTTACGGCAGGAAAAATGTTTCTCAAGCTTAAAACTTGCCAGTTATTTTTAGTTTCTATTCTGTCTATGACATTATTTTTATCTATATTCTCAGCGCAAAACGGACACGGCTTGGTCCGCTCTATTATGGTCTGCTCTTTAATATCGCGCGGCCGCTTAAGCCGGCTCGGCGTGATGATTACATATTTATTTAATAAATACGCTTTTCTTATTTCTGATTTTTTTGAAAGTGGAAACATAATAAAAATGAAAAATTTATCTACAATTATTATAACAAAAAATTTTAAGGAAGACAAAAAATTTGTGCGCGGTCTTGACAAGTTTTTTTAACTGTGCTATGCTGTAATATTGTTTTAATAGTTGCATTATATTAAAAGGTCGGTTTAAGCGGGCCAGGCACGACAAGCATGGGGATTTACTGACAGGATTATTTGGTGTTTCACTAAATTTTTCCTATCAGAAATTTTTTTGCCTGCCCGCTTAAGTTGATCTTTTTAACCGCCGAATTCACTGAATAGATATATAAATATTTTTAATAAAAAAACATTCTATTTATATGGAATGTTTTTTTATTATGTATAACTTTAAACACTAAATATACTGAAAGATGGCCATAGACTACTACAATTATTATTCAATTATTTTTTTTGTGGAAGTAGCAATTTTTTGATTATTTGATAATTCCTCCACCCCAATCAAGCAAACCGCTTGCCAAGGAACATAATGAGAGCTAAATCTTTTTTCTTTTGTCTCGCCGCCAGCATAAATAACTTTATAATCAAAATAAGCGTCGGCTCCGTTATGGGCATGCTCTGTGCACTTTTCTTCTCCCGGCTCTAAATCCAAGGTTTCAATATATTTGGTTGGGCCGGGCTTGACTATATTATAAATAGTCGGCTCTGTTTTTTCTATAACACGGCCGTCATTGGTTCCCCAAAAGTCAAAATACAAATTATCACCTTTAATCCGGGATTGGATTAAGATATGGTTGTCAGTATCATTAATAAAACGCACATCAGGCCAAGGATCATAAATTGCGGCGTCAGTTCCGGCCGGTTCATAATAGACAACGCGATAGGCATGATTGCGCCGTTGCGTAATTGGTAATCCAGCGGATAGAGCGGCGCGAAACATAGTAGTTCCGATTTGGCATAATCCGCCGCCGTATTCAAGGATAGTTTCATTGCCTTTAATAACTAATTCAGGCAAATATTTGGTTTCCGCATTAATTTTGCCCAAAGCTCCATTTAAAGAAAATTCTTCACTCGGTTTAATAAGAATTCCATCCAAAGTGTCCGCGCCTATTTTAATATTATGCCGCCTGTTTTGCGGAGAGCCGGAAAAATTAGATTCGCCAATGCCGATAATTTCATTGATGCCGAAACCGTTAATGTCAGAGGTAAGAACCGCGCTCTTAAGCTCGGTTTTAACCAATTCAATCGCATCCTGTCGGTTTCCTAATAATTCAAATTCCATTTTGGCAAAACTGGCTTTAATATTTAATTTAAATCCATCTTTGCTTGCCTGAAATTCAACTACTTTGTTATTTTTAATTTCAAATTTGGCTTTAATCGGCGCCATATCCGTGGTTGAGGCAATTTCATCCTGTAAAAATTGTTTAACAATTTCTTTATTTAAATTTAAATCTCTTGCAACTGCAATTGATTGTGAAGCAAAAGCTTCATTAGCTTCAACTAAATCAAGATCATCTATTGTCCAATTAGCTTTATTAAGAACTTTCTTA
>JAYEOU010000003.1:0-6250 GCA_034723335.1 Patescibacteria group bacterium | reverse complement strand
CGAATCAAAAACCATTATTGAATTTACACGCCAAGCCGACGCGCTTGAATTACATCCCGTTTTGTCAGTAGCTAACATATTTTCAATAAAACCTGTTGCGACAGCAGATAATACTTGGGAAAATGGCTGGCAATTAGCCTTTAATATTACCGTGCCTGATAGCGAAAATAAATTTAAAATGAAATTTGACAATTGGCATGATAATGAAGGACATTCAGTAGAGGTTGCGAATAATATGAGATATTATTCTCCGCAAACGGAAATCGCATCAACCTCGGATAATGCGATTATTATTACGCAAGCGTATGGATATCCTGAAACATTTATCAATTTAATGGAGGATATAAATGAAAATAAGGTAGGCAGACAAATTCAAATAATAATGGATATGAAAATACCAGAAGAAACATCAAACGGATCTTATTCTTCCAGCTATAGTTTATATTCTGAATAATTAATAATTAAAACAATTTTATGATTAATAAAAATTTTATAAAAAAATATTTGTTAATAGTTTTGTTGGTAGTTTTTTGTTATACTCCAGTAACTTCAGCATCTGAATATACAGGAGAAATAACTATCGGCGGAGATAATAGCGAGGGAAATATAATTAACCCAACCGCTACTATTCAAGATGACGATGATTATGATGATGATCAACAACAAGAGCAAAATAATAATTCAAATTCATCATCCAATAATTATAGTTCAAACTCCAATTCAAGTAGCTCATCATCAAACTCATCATCAAACTCGTCATCAAACAACAAAACAACAGATATTACAAAAGAAGCAAAACAAAAATCAGAAGTAGAAGTTATTGTACTTGGCGTAGAATCTGATTACCGCGCTATACAACTTCAACAAATCGCAACTGACGCGAATGATGTCTGGGCAGGCGATGTTAATTCTGCGATAGCTAATGCCGGAGTTAAACGGGATCTATCCAAAGAAGCAGACGGAGCAAATAAATACACCGAACCATTAACCAAAGGCATTTCCGATTTAACCGCAGAAAATAAAAATGCCATAACTAATTTTGTAGTTTACGGCACTAAAAGCACGCAAATTTTGGGAGCAGGCGAACGAGCTGGCGTGGTAAATTCTTACAAATCAGCTTTTGGCAAACTGCCAACTACGGAAAGCGAATGGGAAGATGTTATTAAAATCGCTAATGGCAGATGGCCAAGTGAAAATAATCCTGAGGCAGAAAAAAAAGCCAAAGCAGAATTTAGAAAAGTATATAAAAGAGATCCTGATATGAATAATCCAAATGATAATGCCGCTGTTACTGTAATAGCTTACGGGCTAAGGCCGTCTGATAGAAATTTGGAAAGTGAAAAAGCAGGCATTATAACTTTTAAACATATCTACGGCTATAATCCAACTTCGGCAATTGACTGGAATGTTGTCAGAGCTATTGCTTATTCAGGCGCAATTCGTTAGGAATACTTATTTTATACCACAGTGAATAAAAAATAACCCCGCCTCTCGCAAAAAGCGGGGTTATTTTTTGATTAACAAGAACAATTGTAGTATAATATATCCATAGAACACAAAACACAAAACATGTAACATGTAACAAAAAAATGCGTATAAAACTGTTATGTGTTGCATGTTTTATGTTTCATGATTTTATGTATCTAGAAAAACTTAAAATTCAAGGATTTAAATCGTTTGCCAATAAAAATACTTTAGTGTTTCCCGGCATGGTTAGCAAAAGCAAGCGGGGCATTACAGCTATTGTCGGACCAAACGGCGCGGGCAAGTCCAATACGGCTGACGCGGTGCGCTGGGCTTTAGGAGAGCAAAGCATGAAAATTTTGCGCTGCAAAAAAAGCGAGGATGTTATTTTCTCCGGATCAGACAAAAAAGG
Organism: Patescibacteria group bacterium; assembly: GCA_034723335.1. Taxonomy (GTDB): domain Bacteria; phylum Patescibacteriota; class Patescibacteriia; order Patescibacteriales; family VMTK01; genus DAOWHZ01. Next base: position 4,374 of record JAYEOU010000003.1, on the reverse strand, counting down.
CCGGCTTGGCGTATCTGAAGTTTCACTTTATTTTAATAATGAAAATTCCTCAACAGACTCGGCGCAAGGCAAATCACCGGCTGATTATTCGCAGATAGCGCTAACCCGCCGCTTGTTCCGCGATGGCGACAGTGAATATTTAATCAATAACAGCCGAGTCAGATTATATGACATTCAAATGCTGCTGGCTAAAGCTAAATTTGGGCAGAGAACTTACAGCGTAATCGGGCAAGGCATGGTGGAAGGATTTCTTAATACTTCATTGGCTGAACGAAAAGAATTTTTTGATGAAGCTACCGGGGTTAAGCAATTTCAAATCAAGCGCAATGAATCATTAAATAAACTGCGCTCCAGCCATGAAAACCTTGGCCAGGCGCAAATGTTGCTTTCCGAAATTGAGCCTCGGCTTAAAAGCTTAACTAGACAAGTTAATAAACTGCAAAAAAGAGAAGAGATTGAAAGTGAATTAAAAAAATTACAGCTTAATTATTACAGCAAAATTTGGCATGAAATTAATAATAAATTCAGTAAATACAATCAACAATTTTTAGCGCTTGAACAAATTAAACGGGATAAGGGGGAAAAGCTGTCTGATCTAAGCCGTAAATTAAGCCATCTGGAAACCAATAATAAGGACTTGGCGGAATTAAACGACCTGCAAAGAGCATTAACAATGGCGCAAAGCCAAAAAGATATGCTCACTAAGCAATTAGCTGGAATTGAAGCGCGCGTGGAAATAAAACTTGAAGCTAATGGCCAATTTGACTTGTCATGGCTAAGCAATAAAAAGGGGAAATTTAAAAGACAAGTAGAAACAATTAAAGAAGAAATTAATATGCTGTTTAAAAATATTGAGCCGGAAAAAAGCAAATTGAAAAAATTGGAAAATGAAAAAAAACAAATTAATGATAAAATAAATCAACTTAACGAAAAATTAGCGTCATACAACTTTGAGTCTGGCAATAAAACCAGCCAAAATATCCAGCAGCAGATAGAACAATCTTTGGTTAAATTAAAAAAAGCCGAACAAGAATTTAGCATACATAAAGTAAAAATCATTCTAAAAGAGATTAAGCAAGAGTTAGAGCAAATTATCAGCATTTCGCAAAAGCATAGCCAAAAAGAAAATTTAGAATTATTGCAACAGAATTTAATCAAACTAACAGAAGATAAAGAAAAAATAATTATTAACATTAACGAAACAAATTTAAGAATCTCGGCTCGCTCAGAACGGACAAAATTATTGTTGGAACAAAAATCCGGCTTGCTTGATGAACTGGCAAATATTAAATCCAAGCTTAAGCAGTATGATCATAAAATCAGCTCAGCCGAAGTTAATAAACAACAAAAACAAATTAAAGAAAAAATTTTGGACATTAATCAAAAAATAATTGATATTAAAGGCAAAATCAGCGCAATCAACGCGCAGGAACAAATTAAAAAAAATCAGCTGTTTGACTTGCAAAAACATTTACAAAGCCTGCAAAATGAAATTAACGGCCTTAACAACCAACTGAATGAAATAAAAATTAATTCCACCCGCTATGAAACCAAATTAGAAGGATTAGAGGTTGAAATCAGGCATAATTTTAACGGACTTAAAGAAATTAAAAAGCATAAGGTTAAAGCAGAAACAGAGGCAAGCTTGGAAAAAATAGATCAACTCAAACGCCAGTCCGCTTTAATTGGAAGCATTGATCCGGAAATTGAAAAAGAATATAAAGAAACCAAGGAAAGATATGATTTTTTGTCAGGCCAGGCGAATGATTTGTCCAAAGCCATTAATTCTCTCGAGCAAATTATGAAAGAGCTTGATTCAGCTATTAAAGAAAAATTTAATAAAGAATTTAAAATAATTCAGGCTAAATTTGAAGAATATTTTAAAATCCTTTTTCATGGAGGCAAGGCAAAAATTATTAAAGTGATGGATGCTGAAACAGCAGATCCGCCGGCTGACCCCGCCGTTCACGAGCGGCGGGACGAGCGCGGCGGCAGAAAACAAACAACAGAAAATAATATAGAAAATATTAAAAATACAGCTGTGAATGCGGAATTTGCAAATGCCGCTTTTACGGCCGCCAAAGCTCCCATGGGCAACAAGATTAAATCTTTGCAAAAGCATAATACTGCCGGACTGGCGGGCATTGAAATTCAAGCCACGCCGCCAGGCAAAAAAATCACATCAATCAATATGCTTTCCGGGGGCGAGCGGGCTTTAACCGCTATTGCTTTAATTTGCGCCATTATCAGCGCCAACCCCTCGCCTTTTGTAGTTTTAGACGAAGTTGACGCGGCTTTAGACGAGGCTAATTCCGAACGTTTTGCCAAAATTATAGATGACCTGTCCCACAAAACCCAATTTATCGCAATAACCCACAACCGCGCTACCATGCGCCGAGCGAATATTCTTTACGGCGTTACAATGAGCAATGATAGCGTAAGCAAATTATTAAGCATTAAATTAGAAGACAAGGGGAAATAGGGCTTTAATTTTAAATTTTGTCCGCCAGCTGGCGGATTGAAATAAATCCTAATGATTTAATTTTGAAACATAAACATAGTTGCTTAAAAATTAAAAAATTATAATTTATAAATATTTAAAAATTCAGTCATTCAAAATTATTTCAAAATTCAAAATTCAAAATTAAAAATTAAAAAATATGTCTTCAAAAATACTTTCAGCCGCTGTAATCGGCTTAGACGCGGAAATCGTAGAAGTTGAAGCTGATACTGGCGGAGGAGATTTGGGCTTAATCGCCATAGTCGGTTTGCCTGACGCGGCCGTGTCAGAATCAAGGGAAAGGGTCAGAAGCGCTGTTAAAAATTCTAAAATGTTTTTGCCCAAAGTTAAGGTAACGATTAATCTAGCGCCGGCCGATTTAAAAAAGCATGGGCCGAGCTATGATTTGCCGATTGCGGTTAGCTTGATGTTAGCGGCAAAATCTTTTTATTTAATGGATAATAATCCCAAGGAAATGCTATTTATCGGAGAATTGGCTTTAAGCGGCGATGTGCGGCCGGTTAACGGTGTTTTGCCGATTACCATTAAAGCCAGCCAAAAAAAAATTAAAACCATTTATGTGCCTAAAAAAAATGCCCATGAAGCTAAATTAGTTAAAGATATTGAGGTCATTCCAGTAAATAATTTAAAACAATTGATTAAGCATTTAAGCCAAAGGGAAATAATTAAGCCAATCGCTTACAAAAAATTTAATTTCTCCAATATTAAAATATTATCAGATATGGCTCATATCAAGGGCCAGGAACATGTTAAAAGAGCTATGGAAATTTCCGCGGCCGGCTCCCATAATATGCTAATGAACGGACCGCCCGGATCAGGCAAAACTTTGATCGCCCGCACTATGCCGTCGATCCTTCCTGATTTAACTTTAGAAGAAGCGTTGGAACTGACTAAAATTTACAGCGTGGCAGGAGAACTGCCGGGCGATTCGCCCTTGTTAACCAGTCGTCCATTTAGATCCCCGCATCATACCGCGTCAGGCGCAGCTTTGGTTGGCGGCGGCGTTTGGCCAAAGCCGGGTGAAATATCATTAGCGCACAGAGGCGTTTTGTTTTTAGACGAATTCTCGGAATTTCCCCGCCAGGTGCTGGAAAATCTGCGCCAGCCTTTAGAAGACGGCGTAATTCAAGTAAGCCGGGCCGCGGGCAATTTAAGCTTTCCCGCAAAATTTATTCTAATCGCGGCGATGAATCCATGCCCTTGCGGCTTTGCCGGGGACAATGAAAAAAATTGCGTTTGTTCGCCGTCGCAAATTATTAGCTACAAGAAAAAAATATCCGGCCCGATTTTGGACCGCATTGATCTGCATATTGAAGTTCCGCGAATTAATTTTGATAAATTATCCGCAGACGCTCAAAGTGAAAATTCACAAACCATTAAAAAGCGCGTCCAGCAAGCTAGAACAATTCAACAGCAAAGATTTAAAAACAGCCCTTTTATTACCAATTCGGAAATGTCCTCAGAAGCGGTTAAACGGTTTTGTAAAGTTGATAACACCTCAATGAATTTATTGCGCAACGCGGTTGATCAAATGCATTTATCTGCCCGCGCTTATTTCCGCATACTTAAATTGGCCCGCACCATTGCTGATCTGTCTGGAGATGAAAAAATATTAACCGCTCATATTGCTGAAGCATTGCAATACAGGCCAAAAACGGAATAACTAGACAACAGACAGCAGACAGCAGAACGGTTTATTGAAAAAATTTTTTGTGGTATAATTAAATGTAAGAATACCTCGCGTTGTTTACAGTTCTTCAGGGTAAAAATAACTAATAAGTTTTTCCATTGGAGTCATGTTGTCAATTCCTTTATGTGGCTTCACGGTATTGTAATAATTTACAAATCTAATT
>JAYEOU010000002.1:0-6377 GCA_034723335.1 Patescibacteria group bacterium | reverse complement strand
ACGCAATTTTCAGCAACCATTTTTGACCATTAAGCCTTTTTTGAAAATAAAATGAAAAAATTCATTGACATTATTGACTATCCAAAAAGGAGGAGGTTATTATGAAAAGAAAAATGATGATTTTGGGAATTTTGCTGGCGATGGTTTGGTTAGCGGGTTGCACAGGAAAACGAAGTGCGATTTTAGACACGGATAAAAATGGTACAATAACACACAATGATACCAACATTTCAATTTTACAGCCATCGGTCAGCCCGGTTGAATTAGCAAGGGCTTATGCAATTAAAAAAAGAGCTGACACAGAAGCTACAGCTCTTGCTGGCTACAAGAAAGGAAAGGTTTTAAAATCAACTGCTAGATATTGTTTTGTGGCTACTAATCTCACAAACAAACCTGCCAGAGTATATCATCCAGAATTAGGAAGTGATTTTGACCTACCAGCCAATAATGGCTATCAATTCCTTGAGTTGTCATACATTCCGAAAAAAATCATTTTTAAAAATACTAAAGGAAAAATAATCTGGAGTCCAAGTCCTAATTTACGAAAAATAAAAACCAAGAAAATATTTCTTGGGCGTGAAGTTGACCTGAAATTAAATTTAACAAGCCAATGATGATAATCGTTGGCTCAAATTTAAAAGGAGCGCATATATAATGCCTCCTTTTTTTATTAAAATTATTCTTGATATCCGGTTCCCCCTGTCCCGCTCAACGCCTTAAACACAAAATAACTAATAGCATAAGCCGCGACAATAATAATTAAGCCGATAATCGCGCGTTTAATCATATCTTTTGCTTTAGTAACTTTTTCTTCTTCTCCGCCCGCAGTCATCCAATTATAACCTGCCACTATAATTAAAACTACAAAAATAATACCGAGAACGGAAAGGAATGCTTGGATAACTAGTGCCATAACATCGCCTACGCCAATACTACTCTCAAACCCAGCAATGCCTGCGAGCTCCTCTGCCTGCCCCTCTATGCCTCCAGTTCCTTTAATAACATCGCCCGACAACCGAGCAACACAATTATTTATTATAAAAAAAGATAAAGATACTGTAAATAAAAAAGTTATAAATAGTTTATATTTAACATTTTTTTGGAATTTAAACATAGATTTAATTTTTTTTAATAATCTCCTCCATATATAAAATAAATTAATATAAACCGCCAAATCGCGTAAGTCCCTACCACAATAATCAATCCAATAGTTGCCTGCCAAAGCGTTTCTTTAGCTTTAGTAAGCTTTTCCTCATTGCCGCCGGCAGTCATCCATTCATACCCGGCGTAAATTATTAAAATAATAAAAATTATACCCAATAAGCTTAAAAATGCCTTAACAGCTGTACCTGTAATTATGGACATGGTATATATATTGGCATCAGCATATCCTCCGCCAGTGCCAACACCTTCTAATTTTTCCAATGCCGCTGAATCAGCAAACACAAAATAAGGCAGAACTAACAGCGCTATCAAAAAAATTAGTATTAAAATTTGTTTAAATAGTTTGTTCATTGTCTAATTTTATTAATTTTTGAATAAACTTAACAACCCGTTCAGCGCTCTGAATAGCATCTTCACCTTCTGTTTCACCGTAATCAGTGAAAATATCAGCCGGGTATCTACCCGGTATATAATATTTATTTAATTTTTTACAGTCTTCTAATAAAGCAACAACTCTTCTGCCTGCCAATGAACATTGCTTTAATAATTTAATCAAATCATGCGTCTTGCCAAATTCTTTGCCATAACTAAGTAAAAAACCTTTAAGGTACTTTTCCACTACTTGCTGCGACAAAAAACAAGCATCACTGGCAATTCTCGTTTCCCTAAAACCAGCTTTAGCAAATTTTAAGTCGTCATCAGCCATTTTAAACCATTCCTTTGCATTTTTAGAATCTTTATGCGGCATAAATTATTTTACTTTCTTTTAATATTTTTTTTATAAAAAAATTAATTCTTTTTTTTTCTGCTAATTCTTTCGGCGTTAAAATGAGAGGGTCTATTGACAAATTAAATCTTTCGGAAAAAAATTTGTTTTTAGGATAAAGCAAATCAGTTACATCATCAATTCTGTCCAAAGCTCTTTTTTTGGTTTTTTTAATAATCAGCAAATCAATATCACTGCTGTTTCTTTGGTCGCCGCGCGCGTAAGAACCATATAAAAAAATTTTTTCCGGTTTATACGGCTTTAAATCTTGAACAATTTCTTTAAGCTGTTTATTTATTTGTTTCATAGATAAACATTTATTTTATTATTAACAAAAATAACTAACACTACGCCAATAATTAAAACAACAGCGCCAATAATATAAAAATTAATCATCACATTATTCATGCATTTTCAGATTTATCCCGCACATTTTAGAACACCGCTTACTGTGAATTACAAAACGATTAAAAACATTATTTTGTCATTCCTGATTTTCCCCTTGTCGTTCCTGTCCCCAATCAAGTTGAATGCAAGCTATCAGGAATCCAAATTCTGCTTAGCTAACACTGGATTCCCATTTTCACGGGAATGACAAAAAGGCGTATTTCTTAATTTACATCATTTCAATGTCCCCGTCCCTAATTTATCAACCACAAACCAACTGATCGCGTAAGCGGAAACAACTATAACCAGCCCGGTAACAGCCGCAATAATTACATTTTTCGCTTTAGTAAGCTGTTCTTCATTGCCTAGCGCAGTCATCCACAAATACCCGCCGTAGATCATTAAGACGAGAAAAATAACGCCGAGAAAAGAAAGAACGGCTTGGATAATTGTTGAAATTATTGATTCTGCCATATCTGCTTCAAGCTCATATCCTGCACCATCAGCAGCTGTATCTAAATAACTGCCGGTCCTAAAAGCATCGTCTAAATTAGCGGCTAAAATAAAATTGCAACCAAAAAAAATCGTATAAATTATTAATAAAATAGAAATTATAATCTTTTTTAAAAACATATTTATTTAATATTTAAGAAACGATATAAATACATAAAGCCATATAAAATAAGTAATAGCCCAAGCCGATAATACTACAACCAATCCAATCAAAGCGTTTTTAATAATATTTTTAGCTTTTTCAACTTCCTGTTCATTGCCACGCGCCATCATCCAAATATAGCCGCCGTAAATCATTAGAATTAGAAATAAAACGCCGAGGAAAGCTAAAATTATGCTAATCACTTTGCCAATTATCTCGGGTAAAGTTTGTTCATGAAACCAAGCAGCTTCGTCTTCGTCTCCAGTCATTTCATATCCAGTATTCCATAAACCGCTATTTTTTTCAAAATCATAAGTTGCTGCTGATAATACAGAATTATTAGCACATATTAAAAAACCGCTAACAATAAATATACTTAAAATTATAATTAAAATTTTTATTTTTTTATTCATACTTAAACCTTAAAACCGATTTCTCTCTTATTTTTCGTTTCTTCTTCCCTGCCTTTAATTAAATAATTTAATATTGCCAATATTTCCTGAATTTTTTTGCTATGTTTTTTGTATTTCTGACCATACTTTCTGTCTATTTCATCCATTTTATCAGCTAATACTTTATAAGAATAAACCAACTTCCTTATTCTGACAAAAGTCCGCATTATTGCTATGTTAACCATTACAGCTCTTCTGCTTTTTAAAATACCAGACAACATAGCCACGCCCTGTTCAGTAAAAACATAAGGGGCATAACGTTGGCCGCCCCAGCTTGAGGTCACAAATTGTGACCTCAAGTTTTCAAATTCTTTTTTATTTAGTTGAAATATAAAATCTTTTGGAAACCTTTCCATATTTCTTTTAACCGCCTGATTTAAGATTTTTGTTCCCACGCCATATAATTCAGCCAAATCCCTATCAAGCATCACTTTTTGATTCCTGATTAAAAAAATTTTATTCTCTATTATTTCATGAGGTATTACACTTAATTTTTTAGTCATTTTTTTTATTGGAGGACGCAAATTGCGACCTCCAATTTTTTAACTCCTCTTTGTTTAGCTCAAACATAAAATCTGTTGGAAAACGGGTTATATTTCTTCTGATTTGCTCTTTCAGACGTTTGGTATCAACGCCATACAATTCTGCTAAGTCCCTGTCAAACATTACTTTATTGCCCCTGATTAAAAAAATTTTACCCTCTATTATTTCTTGAGGCATTATGCTTGATTCTTTTATGATCTTCTTGTTCGCCATATTATGTCGTTAACGCCCCGCCAATATACGCGGTAATCGCGTAAGCCGCTAAAACAATAATCAAGCCAATCACGGCCGCATATATTAAATCCTTGGCTTTTTCAACTTCTTGCTCATTGCCCCGCGCCATCATCCAAATAATGCCGCCGTAAATCATTAAAATAAAAAATAAAATACCAATAAAAGCCAAGCCCGCGCCAATCACCTTGCCGATTGTGACTGAAACGTCTGTGGGAATGGCGCTGCCAGTAATTTGATCTACGTCATAACCCTTTTCAGCTGTCTTGTCCAGTCCATATTCATCCGCCATCACTGCCTGCGACGCAACAAAAAAAGCTATTAAAATAACAATGAAAAATATAATAATTTTTTTTGTATTTAAAGAATTCATAATGCTGTACTGGCTAATGCCGAGCTATCCGCCACAGTCCCTGTGAAAAAACTGTGGCGCGGCGAAAAAACTAATTTAACTAATTCTACAAACATTTTCCACTGCCCTGAATATGAAATATCTTAATATCGCGAGCAAAGCGAGCAAATATCCATCAATATCAATTAATATCGCAATTTTACATTCACAGCAGTGGATCCCGAAAATCCGAGACCCGCTGTAATTCTTAAAACCGGTTTTAAGAACACTACTCAGTACCGCCGGTAGCGGTAATCAGTTGCTCAATAACAAATAGAGCAATAGCATAAGACGCCAAAACAATAATTAAGCCAATAACGCCTGCCATTATTAATTTTCTAGCTTCAGCCACCTTGTCTTCATTGCCTCCGGCAGTCATCCATTTAAACCCGCCGATTAAAATGATTATAACCGCTATGATGCCGAGAAAGCCCAATAAAACATTAATTACAGTAGCGGCTATTTCTCTTGGATCGCGATCGCCTAATCCTGTTTCATCTTGAATTTGATCTTGATATCCTCCCCATGGATCTAAATCCGTAGCGCTGGCCGGCAGGGCTATTATAGAAACCGACACTGCCAAAAGAGTTATCATAGCAAAAACCACTAAATTTTTAAATAATTTTTGTTTCATATTCCACCCCCTTCCCAATGCTCTCCAAAATAAGCCTTGCTTAACAAAAAACAGGCCGCATGGAGCAAATAAAAGTTATTAACAATTATTTATATTCTACCATAAAATCACTAATAACACCAAGCGCCCGCTAAGGAATAGTGATTTGATAAATTAATAAACCTTTATTTTCATACACTTTTTTAAAATCATTTTTTTTATTTGCTAAAATTTTAACTAAAAATAATTTAGGATTGTTTTTAGTTATAATATAATTGGCCTTAAAATTATTCTTAATAGTTTGGCTAATATAATTAATTTTTGCTTTTGGGCTTAAATCCATACAAATATCCTGCTGATTGCAATAAATTCCATGATAACTAATGTTGCGCCAAATCAAGGCCAATTCACTGTCATATTCATATAAAAATGTTGGATCCATGCCAATTATATAATGGTTATAATGGTTATAAAAAAACATTCTTGGCCAAAATGACCAATTGTTGTAAAATATTATTGAATTTTTTTCAGTATTTTGTTTAAGCCACTTATTCGCCTGTTGAAAATAATAATCAGGGTTATTATTATTTTTTTGATAAATATGATAAAAAATTTGTGAAAAATTATAAAATACTAAAATTATTATAAAGCTATGAACAAAAAATAGTAAAATCTTAAAATTTATTTTTTCTTTAATAAACTTTTTAATTTGATTAAATTCTATTGTTTTTGCAAAAAAGCTAAATATCAAAGCAATAAACAACCATGCGAAAGGACACCAATATTCAATTCCTCTTGGCACAAATAAAGCAACTAAAAACCAAAAACAGCTAATTAAAAATAAAGAATTAATAATCAAGCAATATTTATTAACACGAATTTTTTTAAATGCGGCAAATAAGGCGATTGCTATGGCAAAAAATAATAAATTAAGAAAATGGCCGCGTAAAAATTCCGCGAAACTAAGAATATGAAGTTCTCCGCCAATGCCTAAAGGTATGCCGGAGAATTTTAAATACAATACCTGCCAAAAATGAATAAACATCACATAACAATAATTTAAGCTATTGGGATGGATAATGATGCCAACCAAAATGCCGCCGATACTTGAAATTATTATCTTTAAATTTATCTTTTTACTAAAATAAAATTCAACGGATAAACCAAATACCGCT
>JAYEOU010000001.1:0-6516 GCA_034723335.1 Patescibacteria group bacterium | reverse complement strand
TACTATTTTTTCTTTATAATAAACTGATAATTTTTTATTTTTTTGTTTTAATAATTCTTCTTGATGGTTAAAAATTAAAAATTCATCAAAATTCAAAGAATATACTTCAAATAAAAATTTCCTTCCCACCAAGCTGTCTTTAAATTTTTTGTCAATATAAAAAGCGGACGAGCCGGAAGCGATAATTTTGACATCATTTCTTTTTTCATCATAAAGCAACTTTAAAAAATTAGCGGGGTTATCAAGATATTGGATTTCATCAATAAAAATATTTTGCTTGGATTTGCTCTCTGGAATTAATTCAAAAATATTATAAGGATGTTTGTTTAATAATTCTAAATAGGCCGGGTTTTCTAAATTAAAATAATGGCAAAATCCGCCTTTTTTTTCTAAAAAATTTTTTAACATTATCAAGAGGGAAGTCTTGCCGGTTTGTCTGGCGCCGATTAAAATAATAAATTCATCTTTTAATAATACTTTCTTTGCCTCTAAAAAAACATCTCTTGGATATAACATAATTTCAAATAATTTATAACTTAATAATTATAATAATATTAAATATTTTTATACTTGTCAAGTAATTTTTAATTTTTTCTACCTCGTCAGGGTTTCCCGGAATGAACTCTGACAGTTGACAATTTTCGCTGTAATATTACTCAATTTTGTATAGTCTATTTAACAAATTTATATCTATTTGTATGGCATACTGAACATTTTATCATAATCCCGCTAAAACAACAACTTCAACATCAAAATTTTCATTTCCGCTTCGTTAGAGTCTCCCAAAGTGGTCGTGGTTAGCGGTCGTGATCCCGCCTTAGCAGGAACGCGAACGCGTTCGTGGTTATTAGACTTGTCGTGTAATTATTTTTTACTGCTCCGCCAGCTGGCGGATTGGTCAAATTTTCCAAAAATTTTTTTAGCTTAGCTTAGGCTAAACCTCAAAAATTGTTTGAAAAATTATAACTCAAAATTTGAAAATTTTTACCCCGTTGGATAACTGGGGTCGTTACAAAACTAATTACGCGACAAGTCTATTTTTCCTTAACCACAACCCATCCTCCAAACGCCTTATACCCGCCAGCTGGACAAGGACTGCCGCTAACCTCCCAATTATTGCACCAGCCCCAGTTGTCTTTAATTTTCACGCTTGGCTGGATAGCGCAACAAGCGCCGCTAACGCCATAATTACAAGGAGCAACGCTATCATCACAATCATCACAGCACTGTATACTGCTTACTCCGCTTGCCGCCTTGGCTTTTAAATCCCAATAGCTATACAAATGATAAAGCGAATGCGGATTATTTTCATCTATATCCGGCGTGTCCGGATCATCAGTATCAGGCCGGGCGTACATTTCCACGCCTGTAACCACAGTGCTTTCATTATCGCCCCAATCAATCGCGTACATTACCAGGGGCAGTTGCTGGCTGTCAACATTACTGTTAAAGGTTAAATTAATAAAATCATTATTTTGTATCACTGTTTTATCAACATTAATATTTTCTACGCGCGGCTTAACAGCGCAATAGTCGCAAGGATAATCCGGACGAATATTTTCGCCTTCTGTTTGCGAACAGATAGGGATAACAGTATCAGTAGCATCGGCATAACATAAATTAGTCGGCGGTCCCCAACCCTGATCATCGTCAATAATATAACCCGTGCCTTCTATATTACATGTCCCTCCCGGGCAATTATCAACCGTACATAATCTTCCCGCATTATCACTACCAGCATCACATATATCATTTACTCCGCAAACAGGCGATGCTCCCAGACAGCATAAATCATCGCCCTCTACCCCGCCGCATGTATAATTTCCTGTAAAAGCAAATGCTGATACGGAATCACAAGTTAGCGGAGCGCAATCACTCGTTTCTACAATTGCGCCATTATTTTCTCCGCCATTACACATATAGCATGACGGATCGAAAGGAGGAGGACAGCATAAAAGATTTGAAGCATCCCCATTGCAATGATATTTATTATCATCTGCTGATAAGCCGCACGGCTGGCCTCCTGCACATACAACATCAATAACTTCATCCACAATTCCGCTTTCACAACAAGTAAAACCAGTACCGCCGCATTGATATCCTACTATAGTTTCCGCGTACTCTGCCTCGCAATTTAACAAACCACAATCTGCAACATCGCATAATTGTCCATCATTATCACTATTACTGCATACCTCATTTGGGGCTGATGACACACAGCTTCCGCCGGGGCAATCGTCATACTCGCAAGGATTTCCGTCAATACAATCAGGGGCTCCAGGACAATACATGCATGTACCTTGTTCCTGCCATTTCCAAGCTCCATAGCTTTGAGCAAAAATTCTCTTAACACCCTCTTTTGCTTCATTAATATTACCAGCCATATTGCCTCCAGTTTGATTATAACAACTTACTGTACAATTATCACAGTCTTTATTTGCACAAATATCGCAAATCTGCCACTCCCAATTATAATCATCATCATGCTGAGTATAGCATTGACCGCCATATGAAGATGTTACGCGACAATCGTCCCACTGACCCAAATCCATCCAATCACTGCAAGAAGGACAATTGCATTGTGTTTTAGACTCTGATTTGCCAAAACATTCTATATTATTTTTTATATAATATGGGGTACCAGCTCTTGCCTTGCCTCCTGATGTTTCCGGATAAATAGCGCATAGTGGTTGAATATTAACATCAGATTCAGTATTTTTTTCCCCGTCCCATTCATAAGGATTATTAACGGGAAATGGGGGGTACATAGAACCAAACGGTTCACTATCCCTTATGTAATTAAGAATAATATCTTCTTTGCCTCCTTTTGTTACTCCCCAATTTATATATTTATTATCACCTTCTTCGGCAAAAGGAATTTCGTAATTACTGCCTTCATAAACCCTGCCAGACCAATATTTATTGCTTCCAACAGAATTAACTGTCTGAACTAATCTTGTACACATTAATTTAGCATCACTGCCATCACAAAATGCTTCTGCCTCAGCGCAATAATAAACCGGAGCCTTACCAATATACCCCGCCCCCTCTTCAATCCCCTCGCCCTTAACCTTATCAACCGGCCACCACAAAACGCAAGCGTCATCAGATCCGGGATAGCGGTCATATTCCAAACAATAGCCAAGCCAGCCCTTTTGATATTTGCCTGAATCCTCATAATAATTGCAGGACAAAGCGTCGTCTTCGGGGTATAAGCGGCAGGTCTGCGGAGTATGCCAATTATTTTTTGAATTTAAACCAGGTCTTAACTTAACGCTATCAAAATAAAAATTGCCTGTAATATCCTCTATAGGATCATTATCGGCTTGTAAGACAATTTTAATTTTATCAGCTTGGATATTTGTCTCAAACTTAGCTAATTTAAATTCCCAATCCTTGCCGCCTAATTGTTTTAGAACATTATCTAACATTGACGTCAATTCTCTTCCGCTTGTGTCAAATTGCCTGATATCAACAGTAGATGTTCCTACTGTTAATTTTTTAGTATTCATATAAACGGTTAAAATATATTCCATGCCCGGCTCAACATCAATAAACTCAGAAGTCGCGCTGTAAGTTGATCCTAATTTTAAGAAATTTCTGCCTTCGGGCGCGTAGCCGATTCCTTCTTCTTGCGCTTCAATCGGATTGTCAATAACTTTAAAAGTCGCCGGGTTCCAACTTTGCTGCTGTCCCAAACTGTCCTCCCAGATCCAGCCGATTGGATAGTAATTGCTGCCTGCCCACTCAAACCCGCCGTTCGGCGCGTTAGCCACTTCGCCAATCTGCTCCATCGCGCCTAAAGGATAATAATCCGCGTTTAATGAGCTGCTATTATACCCTGCCTTGACATAACCGGACATACTACCGGCCAAATCAGCGCTAATTAAATTCGGATATGTCTGATTAACTGGATTAGTAATAACAAAATTATTGCAATTCCCGTTATCATCAACACTGTCGCATAGCCCTATATCAAAACAAACATTATTATCATTCTCATCCTTAATATAGCTTCTGCATGCCAGCCATTTGTTACAAACTCTGTCAGGCGTAACTTTAATCAAAGCATTTGCATCTCGTTCGCTTTCAGTCCCGGTTTCAGGATGCATTCCGCTTCCGTCTTTAATGGTTAAATCAGCGTCCCAGATCAAACTGGCCGGATAAGAGCCGTTTTGCGCCCGCTCATTAAATAAAACGCACCCTTGTTCAAAATCAACAATGCCATTGCAGGTTGTCTTGTCCAGATCCTGCCTTAATTGATAATCAATAACCGCTTTTTTCAGCTCTATTTTACTGCCATTGCTAACTACTATATCATTAACACTAACAATCCCCAAAACAGTAGTTGTCGCATAAAAATGTTTACTGGCTCTTGAACCGGCAGATGAAGTAGCAGTTATGGCATCAACAGGGCCGCTTAAAATATTATTATTATCTAACTCATAAAAAACATCACTAATGCCGGCAACCGTAGCTTCATTATCCCCTTCAACAGCTAAAATATACAAAGTGTTTGGCTCTAATGCTATATTCTGCTCTTTGCTCGCGCTCCAGCCGTCTGGAACAGTATCATCATCAACATCTTGGCTGAAATCCGCGTTAAATATTATATTAGAGCTAAATTTGGAAACAGGATCAATATATTCACTGCATCCTGCTTCGCTGGCAGGACAAATTCCGATCCAATAACCTTCCAAATCTTGATTTGGCTGATTAACAATATTGCCTTGCCCGCCATAACCGAATGTTTTTAGATTAAAGGCGGGGCAAATATAATCGTTATCATCTAAAATACAGCTTTCCTGCGCGCAATCGCTGTCATCTATACAAACACTAAGTTCAGAGCCAAAATTAATAATGCCGTCTCCATTTTCATCGCACCTTTTTATTTTTTTCTTCCACCAGCTCCAGCTTTCCTGATAGCCCTGGCGCCAGTCGCATATCATATCTCCGGGATCCTTAAAATAACTGCTGCCTTCAGAACTTGTCCATTCTTCACAGCCAACCGCATCCCCAGGGCATAAAATACTATTGTAATCATCCGGATTGTTTAATAAATAAACATTCTCATAAATCACCTGTTGGCCATACTGGTAAGGAGAGCCGAATAATCCGCATCCTTTATCGCTTTGATTACATTTCTTGTCTTGATCATAAACCGCGTAAATAAAACTATCGGCTGGCACAACTACTTCGCTTGGATCGCCGGCATTAAAGGTTTGAGAATTATAATCAGTAAAGTTATGCGTATCAATCATTATTTCACAGCCAACCGCCGACTCTTGGCAAAGCTGGTTAAAATTATGCAAATAATGAACGCTGTTGCCACGGTCATGATACTCATCACAGCCAAGCATATATAAAGGATGCGGATTTTCATAAATATCCTGATTGCAAGAATCCGGCGTTACCCATGAATTTTTAATTAAATAATATCTGTCAGTAATTTCCGTTAATCTAATATCATCAATGTAAAAATCCCCATTCGCTTTAATCACCAAACTTTCACTGTCGCTTACATCATGCTCTAATCGCGCCAAATTAACTTTATATAACTGCCAATCAACGCTAATTGTCGTGGTGGCAAAATCAGCTTTACCGCCTGCGCCATTATCTAATTGAATTAAATCTATTTTTGAAGCGCCTTTGCTGTCTGCGGTATACGATTTAGCTAAAAAGCTTAAAACATAAGAACTGCCGGTCTGCGCTAAATAACCTACTGTTGTGCTGGCAGACCTGCTATTATCAGTAACAACGTCCGTACTGGTGGCTAACAATGATTCGCCGCCAGCCGTTAAGGCCGCGCTACTAAGCTTTACTGTGGTGTTATCAATTCCTATCCAGCCCTGCAAACTGCCTTCAAAATCATTATTTAAAATAATCCGCATATTATCGCCCGCATTGCCAGTATATTCGCGGCAGCCGTTATAACCGCTTGAACAGCTTATGCCCTGGCCCGGTATAGCGTTATAAAGGCAGGCTTGATGTTGCGTGCTCCATTCTCCCCCATTTTTACAAAAATAACAATATTCTAAATCACTGTCCCATTCAAATTGATCATCAGTAGTGCCAATATATTCATTTCCTCCGTCACCGCCAGCTTTACAGCTATCAACATCTAAATTAGAATCAATGTTTTTTTCTGTTCGGCGGTAAGGATGGCAATTATCATCACAAGTTATGGTTCGGCTGTATAAATGATATGAAATCTCTCCGCCGCTGTTATAAAACTCGCGGCAGTCAGAATTATAAGCGGGATCAGTAGCTGGCAAATTATAAATAGCTTCATCGCACTCGCCGCTGTCATCCTGG
The DNA here is from genome assembly GCA_034723335.1 of Patescibacteria group bacterium. GTDB lineage: Bacteria > Patescibacteriota > Patescibacteriia > Patescibacteriales > VMTK01 > DAOWHZ01. The sequence continues at coordinate 201 of JAYEOU010000001.1, read as the reverse complement.
GTTACGATCGGATCATTTGGATAGCTTGTAACTGGAAAAATATAGTCAGGAAAGTCAATATCATCAGTGTCATCATCTTGCTGTAAATTATGCGCTCTTAATTGAAATCCTGTTTCATCGCTTCCCTCCCAAGTATAAAAATTAGCGCAATCAGCCCCTGAATCAGACGGTTTAACGCATTGCCTTAAATAAATATAATAT